>CALKAA010000411.1 GCA_937983495.1 uncultured Gemmobacter sp.
GCGGCAAGTGGCAATCTGAAAGGGCAACGTCGGGACAGTGACGAATGGCATCGCTTGGGGTCGATGCGGGCCGTGGCTCAGACCGCAGGCAGAAACTGACGAGACGGATTAAACCGTCGCGGGCAACAGATGCAGCCCGGCAAAAAGCAATGTGAAGATGACGATGGTGCCGATGGCATCCTCGATCATCGAGCTGGACGAGCGGGCAACGATGGCTTTCACTTCCTTCAGCATGGTCATCTCCTGTGCTTTGTTGCCATATTGTTCTCACAATCTTTACCATCTGTAAAGAACTTTAAGAGAACATTTGAGAACAAATCAAGGGAACAAGTCTAATGCCTTGATAAGATTAACCAACATTGATCAGGCGGATCGCGCGGTCCTGGTCCAACAGCCACAGCAGCGCCCGTGCCGCCCGCCCCCGCGGCGATTCGAGGCTGGGGTCTTCGGCCAGCAAACGGCGTGCATCGCTTTGAGCGATCTCCATCAAGGCCGCCTGTCGTTCCAGATCGGCAATGCGAAAGCGTGGCAGGCCCGATTGTGCCGTGCCGATCAGATCGCCGGCGCCCCGCATGGCAAGGTCTTCCTCGGCAATACGGAACCCGTCTTCGGTATCGCGCAGCGTGGTCAAGCGCCGTTCGCCAGCGCTGTTCAGCGGAGCCTGATACATCAGCACACAGGTTGACTGCGCAGCGCCCCGCCCGACGCGCCCCCGCAACTGATGCAACTGTGCAAGGCCAAAAATCTCCGCCCGCTCGATCACCATGATCGAGGCATTGGGCACATTCACCCCCACCTCGATCACCGTGGTGGCCACCAGAACCGAGGTTTCTCCGGCCACAAAACGCGCCATGGCGGCGTCTTTCTCGGCGGGGGGCATCTGGCCATGCACCAGCCCGACCTTGTCCCCAAACACGGCGCGCAAATGCTCAAATCGTGCTTCAGCGCTGGCGTAATCGACCAGCTCACTTTCCTCGACCAGCGGGCACACCCAATAGGCCTGCCGTCCCTCGGCTACCGCCTTTTGCAGATGCGCCACCACCTCGTCGATCCGCTGGGTCGAAACCATCGCCGTCTTCACCGGCTTGCGGCCGGGTGGTTTCTCATCCAGCACAGACACATCCATATCGCCATAGCTCGCCAGCGCCAGACTGCGCGGGATCGGCGTCGCTGTCATCACCAGCACATCCGCCGCCGCGCCCTTGGCCCCCAACTCCATCCGCTGCGCCACGCCGAACCGGTGCTGTTCATCCACCACCGCCAGTCGCAAGTCCTTGAAAACAACGTCCTTCTGGAACACGGCATGGGTGCCGACCAGAACCCCAATCTCCCCCTCGGCCAATGCGCGCAACTTCTCGGCCCGCTCGCTGCCCTTGTCGCGCCCGGTCAAAATCTCCAACCGCACACCTGCCGCTGCGGCCAAGGGCTGCAACCCCTCTAGATGCTGCCGGGCCAGAATTTCCGTCGGGGCCATCATCACCCCCTGCCCGCCGGCCTCCACCGCGACAAGCAAGGCCAGAAACGCGACCAGCGTCTTGCCCGCCCCCACATCGCCTTGCAGCAACCGGTTCATGCGCTGCTCCGAGGCCATATCGGCGGCAATTTCGGCGACAGCCCGGCTTTGCGCCCCGGTGGGCTGATAGGGTAAGGAGGCCAGCACCCGGCGCTGCAAAACACCGGTGCCCAGGCTCGCCTGCCCCTTGCCGCGCCGCGCCTGTGCCCGTGCCAGAGCCAGCGTGATCTGATGCGCCAAAAGCTCATCATAGGCCAGCCGCGCCCGCGCAGGGGCCGTCGCCGCCAGATCAACTGCTGATGTCGGCGCATGAACTGCCCGCACCGCCGCGGCCCAATCCGGCCAGCCCTCACGCGCCTTCAAAGGGCCATCCACCCATTCGGGCAGGTCGGGCACGCGCGCCAAAGCCGCCTGCACGCCCTTGGCCAAAACGCGCTGCGTGACCCCGGCCACCAACGGATAGACCGGCTCATAGGGCGGCAACTCCCCCGCCTCCTCGACCCGCAAGACGTGATCGGGATGGACCATCTGCGCGATACCGTCGAACAGTTCCACCTTGCCCGACACCACCCGGCGCTGCCCGGTCGGCAACAAGCCCTTCAGGTAATCCCCTCGCGCATGGAAAAACACGAGCTGGAACTCAAGCGCCTGATCTCGAACAGAAATCCTGTAGGGACGCCCGCGGGTTCTGGGCGGAAAATGCGCCCCCACCGTCACCTCAACCGTGACCGTTGCCGGGGGCAGAACATCGCGGACGGTTTCTTTGCGGCTGCGGTCAATGCCAGAATGCGGCAGCAGAAACAACAGGTCCTTGGGCCGCTCCACCCCCAAGGCGGCCATGGCCTTGGCCGTTTTGGGGCCGATCCCTTCCAGCGTTTCCAGCTCCGCAAACAGCGGAAACAAGGCGGCAGGGCGCGACATCAGGCCTCGCCCGCCAAGGCGAGCCACTCATCCTCGTCGATGATGCGAATGCCCAGTGCTTCGGCCTGCTTGGCTTTACTGCCTGCGCCTGGCCCGGCAATCAGCAGATCGGTCTTGGCACTCACCGAACCTGCCACCTTGGCTCCAAGGGCCTCGGCTCGTGCTTTGGCCTCGGCCCGGCTCATTTTTTCCAGCGTCCCTGTGAAAACCAGCGTCTTGCCCGCCACCGCCGAATCAACTGGCGCTCGGGCCTTCACATCCTGCACCGTCAGATGTGCTACCAAGGCATCAATCGCCGCGCGCTCCGCCGGTTGATGGAAGGCGGTGACGAGCGAGGTCGCCAGCACCGCCCCGACCCCGTCAATCGCCATCAGATCCGCCCACGCGGCCCCTTCACCGACCTGCGCTGCGGTCATTGCCGCCTCGAAAGCCGCCCAATTCCCGTAATGCCTGGCCAAAAGATTGGCCGAAGTTTCCCCAACATGACGGATACCAAGGGCGAAAATCAGGCGGTTCAGCGGGATCTGACGTTTGGCCTCGATGGCGGCAAACAGCTTTTTGACCGAAGCCTTGCCCCAGCCATCGCGGTTTTCCAGCTTGGCCAATTGGGCCGTATCACGCTGTTGCAAGGTGAAAATCTCTGCCGGCGTTTTGACCGGCAGGACTGGATCATGGAAAAATGCCTCGACCTGCTTGGCCCCAAGGCCCTCGATGTCAAAGGCATTGCGGGACACAAAGTGTTTCAGCCGCTCCACTGCCTGCGCCGGGCAAATCATGCCCCCCGTGCAGCGGCGCACCGCATCGCCCTCCTCACGAATGGCATCTGAACCGCATTCCGGGCAAAATGTTGGAAAAGTGAAAGGAACAGCGTCATCAGGCCGCTTTTGAAGATCGACATCATTGATTTTTGGTATGACATCGCCTGCGCGATATACCTGCACCCAATCCCCGATGCGGATGTCTTTCCCGTCACGGATCGGAGCGCCCATGGCGTCACGACCGGCAATGTAATCCTCGTTGTGCAGCGTCGCATTTGAAACCACCACGCCGCCCACCGTCACCGGCGACAGCCGCGCAACCGGGCTGAGCGCACCCGTGCGGCCCACCTGAATGTCGATCGCCTCCAACCGGGTCCAGGCCAGTTCGGCGGGAAATTTATGGGCAATCGCCCAACGGGGTGTGGCCGAACGGAAGCCAAGTCGCCTTTGCAGCGCCAGGTCGTTCACCTTGTAGACAACACCGTCGATATCATAGCCCAAGGTGGCGCGCTGCGCCTCGATCTGGCGATAATGGGCCAGCATGTCCTCCGCCCCAACGCAAAGTCGGGTCAGGGGGTTGGTCTGAAACCCCAGCCCCTTCAATCTTTGGATCGCCTCGAACTGTGTCTCTGCCAACGGGCTGGACAAAGCGCCCCAGGCATAGGCGAAAAAGCGCAGCGGCCGACTGCGGGTGATGCTGACATCCAACTGACGCAGCGATCCGGCAGCGGCATTGCGCGGATTGGCAAAGGTTTTCTCGCCCGCCAGACCGGCCCTCGCGTTCAAGGCCGCAAAATCCGCATGAGACATGTAAACTTCGCCCCGCACCTCCACCACCGCAGGCCCGCCCTCAATGCGATGCGGAATATCGGCTATGGTGCGGGCATTCTCCGTCACATTCTCGCCAGTCTCACCATCCCCCC
>CALKAA010000412.1 GCA_937983495.1 uncultured Gemmobacter sp.
AAAGCTGCGAAAACCAGCTAAAGCGCGGGGAAACCTCCAGCCGAGTGGTCCCATGTCCGATACCGAACGCCCGCAGCTTTATCTTGTCACCCCGCCCGAGTTCGATCTGGACGTGTTCCCGGCGCAACTGGCTGCGGTGCTGGATGCGCATGAGGTCTCTTGCGTGCGGCTGGCTTTGGCCACTCGTGACGAGGACCGCGTGGCCCGCGCCGCCGATGCCTTGCGCGAGGTGGCCCATGCCCGCGACGTGGCGCTGGTGATCGAAAAGCATGCGCTGCTGGTAGAGCGGCTAGGGCTGGATGGGGTTCATCTGACCGATGGTGCCCGCAATGTGCGCAAGCTGCGCAAGGATCTGGGTGAGGATGCGATCATCGGGGCCTTTTGCGGCGTGACCCGGCATGAGGGGATCAGCGCCGGCGAGGCGGGGGCCGATTATGTAGCCTTTGGCCCGGTAGGCGAGACGCCCCTGGGCGATGGGTCGCGCGCGGAACTGGATCTGTTCCAGTGGTGGTCCGAGATGATCGAGGTGCCGGTGGTGGCCGAAGGTGCGCTGACCGCCGAACTGGTCGAGAAGCTGGGGCCGATCACCGATTTCTTTGGCGTGGGTGAGGAAATCTGGCGCAGCGAGAGCCCGACTGCGGCGCTCAAGGCCCTGCTGGCCCCGCTGGGCTGAACTGCTGAAATTTCGGGCAATTGCAGCCGCCCGGCCTATGGCTTGGGCGGTTTTGCGTGACTCTGCCTGAAAGCTGCGCAGGATGGGCGCATCCCATGACGGCTTGCCGTCTACATTCGGGGAAAGCACAGCTGCCGGGGGCGTTCATGGCGATTCATGCCAGTATCCATCATCTGACCCATTACAAGTATGACCGCCCGGTCACTTTGGGGCCGCAGATCATCCGTCTGCGCCCGGCCCCGCAATCTCGCACCAAGGTTCTGTCGCACAGTCTCAAGGTCTCGCCCGGCGGGCATTTCGTGAACCACCAGCAAGACCCTTACGGCAACTGGCTGGCGCGCTTCGTGTTCCCCGAGCCGGTGACCGAATTCAAGATCGAGGTCGATCTGGTGGCCGATATGTCGGTCTATAATCCGTTCGACTTTTTCGTCGAGGACAGCGCGGAGTTCTGGCCCTTTGAATATCCCGCCGATCTGGCCGATGATCTGGTGATCTATCGCCGCCCCGAACCGGCGGGGCCTTTGGTGCAGGCCTTTCTGGATGGCGTGCCGCGTGACCGCGCGCGGGTCACCGATTTCCTTGTGGCCTTGAATGCACGGGTCAACGGCGCGGTGAATTACACCATCCGCATGGAACCCGGCGTGCAGACGCCCGAGGAAACCCTGCACCTCAAATCCGGTTCCTGCCGCGATTCAAGCTGGCTTCTGGTGCAGGCGCTGCGCCATCTGGGCTTTGCCGCGCGCTTTGTCTCGGGCTATCTGATCCAGCTTGCCCCTGATGTGAAATCGCTGGATGGGCCATCCGGCACCGAGGTGGATTTCACCGATCTGCATGCCTGGGTCGAGGCCTATATCCCCGGCGCGGGCTGGGTGGGGCTGGACCCGACGAGCGGCCTGCTGACCGGCGAAAGCCATATCCCGCTGGCCGCGACCCCGCATTACCGCAACGCCGCGCCAATCTCGGGCGGCTATTCCAGCGCGGGCACCCCGCAGGTGGAGTTTGCCTTTGACATGCAGGTGAAACGCGTGGCCGAACATCCGCGCATCACCAAACCCTTCAGCGATGAGGCCTGGGCGCGGCTGAACGCCATGGGCCGCAAGGTCGATGAGGTGCTGGCCAAGGGCGATGTGCGGCTGACCATGGGCGGCGAGCCGACCTTCGTGTCGATCGACGATTTCGAATCCGCCGAATGGAACACCGAGGCCGTCGGCCCGCAAAAGCGGGATCGCGCCGATCAGTTGATCCGCCGCCTGCGCACGCGCTTTGCGCCCGGGGGCTTCCTGCATTACGGGCAGGGCAAATGGTATCCCGGCGAAAGCCTGCCGCGCTGGACCTTCTCGCTGTATTGGCGGCGCGACGGGGTGCCGGTGTGGAAGAACCCCGATCTGGTGGCGGTCGAGGCGCAGGATTACAAGGTGGGTGCTGCGGAGGCCGGGCGCTTCATGGAGGCCTTTGCCGAGAACCTTGGCATCACGCCGGAACATGCGCAGCCCGCATTTGAAGACCCGGCAGAGCGGATCTTGAAAGAGGCGAACCTGCCGCCGAATGTCAGCCCGGAAAACAGCAAGCTGAAAGACCCGGAAGAACGCTCGCGCTTTGCCCGGGTGTTTTCGCGCGGTCTGACCGAGCCTTCGGGCTTTGTGCTGCCCCTGCAACGCTGGCAGGCGCATGCCGGCGCGCCGAAATGGCGGTCCGAGATGTGGAAGCCCCGGCGCGGCCACCTGTTTCTGGTGCCCGGTGACAGCCCGGTCGGCTATCGCCTGCCGCTGGCGGGGCTGCCCTATATCCCGCCCGCGCAATATCCCTACAGCTATCCATCTGACACCTCGCTGCCGCTGGCACCGCTGCCCGATTTCCACGCCCGCATCGCGCCGCATCGGTTGGCCGAGGTGCAGGCCGAGCTGGACCGGCTGGCGCAGGAGGAGGCCGAAATCGCCGCGATGACGCCTGCAACCAGCGCGGGCCATACCCAAAGCGGC
>CALKAA010000413.1 GCA_937983495.1 uncultured Gemmobacter sp.
CGATTAGGCTATGGTGATCGAGTTTTGTGATCACCGGATTCGCGCAATAAAAAAGCGGGCCGCAAAGCCCGCTTTCGTCATTTCGGTCACCCGAAATCGCAGCCTGAAATCAGGCCAGCGACAGGTTGGTGGCCGATTCGCGGCCGTCACGGCCAGCTTCGATATCGAAGGTCACCGCTTGGCCGTCAGCCAGCGAACGAATGCCAGCGCGCTCCAGAGCGGTGATGTGGACGAACACGTCCTTCTTGCCGCCTTCCGGGGCGATGAAGCCGAAGCCTTTGGTGGCGTTGAACCATTTCACGGTGCCCTTGGCCATCGTGTATACTCCTGTTTGATCTGCCACCCACGAGATTGCGGCGGCACGGCATCGTCAGCGCAGTCGAGCTGTGGCCGGAGATCGGAGACAGGGGTCGAGTAGTGATAACGTCGCCCGATACATATGGGGGGCAGCGCCGCGAAAAACAAGGGGAATTGCTGCGCTAGACCTGATCCGTGCCATGGACGCGGTGCAATTGGGGGCGTAGGACCGCAGGATAACCGAAAGGAACAACCATGACAGAGGCAGAGCTGATCGCCCGGGCCGAGGGCAAATGCGAATTCTGCGGCGCGGGGCAGGGGCTGGAGGCCAGCGATTTCGCGCCAGCCGGGCCAGTGCTGCTTTGCCCCGATTGCCGGGGAGAGACCGAGGTGCCGGCAGATCATTTCCGCTGTCTTGAAGGCGCGGCGTGGTCTCCCGAACCTGTCGTGCAATTCGCGGTATGGCGCAAGCTGGGCACGCTGGATACGCCTTGGGCGCAAGACGCGCGGGCAGGCATGATGTTGGCTCCTGAGGCCGAGGCCTGGGCCAATGCTCCGGCGGCGCTGGAGCATCGCGACAGCAATGGCGCGCTTTTGTCCAACGGTGACACGGTGACGCTCATCAAGGATTTGCCGGTCAAGGGCGCAGGCTTCACCGCCAAGCGTGGTACGGCTGTGCGTGGCATCAGCCTGGTGGCCGATAATGCCGCCCATATCGAGGGCCGCGTCGAGGGGCAGCGCATCGTGATCCTGACCGAGTTTGTCAGGAAACGCTGAAAATCTGCCGCGTTGCGGCGCTAGTTGCGATCATGCTGCAATGCGGCGGACATAAAATTACAAACATCAATCAATTTCAGTTGCAATGTTGCGCGCTGAATGTATCTCTACCGTCATGACCCGTGCCGATTCTGCGGTGCGGCATCAGCAATAGCCTGCTTGCAGGCTCACATCGGAGAGGAGCGCCCCATGGCCCTGGACACTCAGCCCGCGATTGCGCCTTATGACGCACCCATCAAGGACCTTTATGAAATCGGCGAGATGCCGCCGCTCGGCCATGTGCCCAAGAACATGTATGCTTGGGCCATTCGCCGCGAGCGTCATGGCGAGCCTGAACAGGCGATGCAGCTTGAGGTCGTGCCCACCTGGGAGATCGACAGCCACGAGGTTCTGGTGCTCGTGATGGCGGCGGGCGTCAACTATAACGGGGTCTGGGCCGGACTTGGCGTGCCGATCTCGCCCTTCGATGGCCACAAGCAGCCCTATCATATCGCTGGTTCGGATGCCTCGGGCATTGTCTGGGCCGTGGGTGACAAGGTGAAGCGCTGGAAGGTCGGCGACGAGGTTGTGATCCATTGCAACCAGGACGATGGCGACGATGAGGAGTGCAACGGCGGCGATCCGATGTTCTCGCCCACGCAGCGCATCTGGGGCTATGAGACCCATGACGGCTCGTTCGCGCAGTTCACCCGCGTGCAGGCACAGCAATTGATGCCGCGCCCCAAGCATCTGACCTGGGAAGAAAGCGCCTGCTACACGCTGACCCTCGCCACAGCCTATCGCATGCTGTTCGGCCATGCCCCGCATGACCTGAAACCGGGCCAGAATGTGCTGGTCTGGGGCGCTTCGGGCGGGCTTGGTTCCTATGCGATCCAGCTTGCGGCAGCAGCCGGGGCCAATGCGATCGGCGTGATCTCGGATGAGACCAAGCGCGATTTCGTGCTGTCGCTGGGGGCCAAAGGCGTCATCAACCGCAATGACTTCAAATGCTGGGGCCAATTGCCCAAGGTCAACAGCCCGGAATACAATGACTGGCTGAAAGAGGCCCGCAAGTTCGGCAAGGCGATCTGGGACATCACCGGCAAGGGTGTGAATGTCGATATGGTGTTCGAGCATCCCGGCGAGGCGACGTTCCCGGTTTCGACCCTGGTCTGCAAAAAGGGCGGCATGGTGGTGATCTGTGCAGGCACCTCCGGTTTCAACTGCACCTTTGACGTGCGTTACATGTGGATGCATCAGAAGCGCCTGCAAGGTAGCCACTTTGCGCATCTCAAGCAGGCTGCCGCTGCCAATGCGCTGATGTGCGACCGCCGCCTCGATCCCTGCATGTCCGAGGTTTTCCCGTGGTCGGACATCCCCAAATCCCACACGCTGATGATGCGCAATCAGCACAAGCCCGGCAATATGGCGGTGCTGGTGCAGGCCCCGCGCACGGGGCTGCGCACCTTCGAGGATGCGCTGGAGGCCGGCCCGCGCGGCTGATCCCGGCCAGATGATAGCAATATCACGCCGCCCCGTAGTCATCGGGGCGGCGTTTTCTTGTTTTGCGTTAGGGCTTTGGTGACGTCTGTTGATCATTCTGCCGAAACTGTCACGGTGAACGGAAGGGTTGTTTCCGTTTTGACAACAATCGGTGAGGTTGCAGCGCAATGCCCCATGACTGGATTTTCAACGTGCTGGAGGATCTGCGCAGCTTTGCCTTGGCAAATGACCTGCAAGCGCTGGCTGCCCAGATTGATACAACGCTGAAAGTGGCCGAGGCCGAGGTCACGGCAAGAGCGGAGGGGTTCGGGCTGTCTGGCCCACCGCTTTCCGGGCATAGTCGCCCGAACTGATGCTGAGTGAGGTTCGTGCGAAGGGACGGACGGCAGGCCCCAGACATGCCGCCCGTTTCCTGCCATCCGTCTTCCGGTGAAAATGCCAGGGTCAAAAGCTTTTGGTCATGCCACAGGCTGACATCGCGGTGCCGGTCGCGCATACCCCACATGAAGTATGAGGCCGAATTTCAGCGTGGCAGCAGGGCGGTCAGCCGGTCCAGCACCTGTCGCCATTCCTTGAAGAACAGCAATTGCCCCGTCTGCGGCAGGAACTCCACCTGCAATTTCGGGTAATCGCCCATCAGCTCGCGGATGGTCTGCATCGGGGTTTGCGGGTCTTGATCGCCCTGCAACAGCCAGACCGGCCCCGGCGCGGCATGGATCAGGGCCGACCAGTCGCGCTCCGAACTGATACATTCGCGGGTGAAGGCCTCATGCGCCGAGAGCTTGTCGCCCAGGCAGACCTCTGACCCGGCCATCACCGCTTCGCGCACGGTCGGGTTGGCAAAGGTCGCCATATCGGCGGGCGAGCCGCCATTGACCTGTGCAAAGAATTTTTCCTTGCCCAGCTTGCGCGCCAGGCTGAACCCGGCCTGCACCAGGAAGGGCAGCACCTTGGGCGCATAGCGGGCATTGGCCAGGATGAAGCGCTGCCATTTGTCCATCCGGTCATATTGCGCGGCACTGCGCAGGGGCAGTTGTGCCGCGCAGCCCAGAATGCCACTGACAAGGCCGGGTCGCGCCACCTGCAAGGCCAAGGCAAAGCGCAGATCGGCCCCAAGACAGATCACGGCGGCACGGCTGACGCCCAGATGATCCAGCACCGCCGCATAATCCTCGGCGCAGCCCTGAATGTGATCGGTGCCCTTGTCATGCAGCGCGCTGCGCCCATAGCCCGCGCGCACCGGCACGATGACCCGCAGGCCTCTCTGGGATGCGGCCCGCTCGGCTTCGGCGGGCCAGCGGATCAGGCCGTAATCCAGATGCATGAACAGCACGGGCCGCCCGCGCGGATCGCCGAATTCGATATATTCCAGCCGTCGCCCGTCTGGCCCCCGGATGTGCCGGAACGCCACGGGTGACAGCGTCCCCGAAGTGGCCATTACCTCAGCCCCGCCACTGGGGATCAGCGCCACATCCATCAGGCCCAGCACCACGCGCACGAGTTCGGACTGGCTGTGCGTTTCGGTCTTGGCGAGGATGGAGCGCGCCTGTGTGCGCACCGTCTCGATAGAGCGCCCCCGCTGCTCGGCAATTTCCTTCAGTGGCAGACCAAGAGTGATGCCGCGCACGATTTCCACCTCGGCGGCGGTCAGGCCAAAGGCTTCTTGCACGGTCTGGCCGAAATCCTCGGGCCAGAACAGCTCGGTGGACAGCACCAGCGCAAGGCCCTTTTCCTCCAGCGCCGAGACGCGCAGGATGACCGGCCCTCCCGTCACCTCTGAGCGGATGCGCAGCGTGGCCACCTGTTCGGCCCGCCCGCCTGCCACTTTGCGGATAACGCCTTGCAACAGTGCCAGATCTTCGGAGTCGAAAGGCAGATCGGTCAGCGGCCCGCCCTCGCTCAGGCCGAAAACCCGCGCGGCGGCCCGGTTGCAGGCCGTCAGTCGCGCGCCACCATCCGAGACAAACGCCGCCGCACGCGGGATCTCGTCCAACCGGAGGCGATAGCCTGCCGCCTCCCGGCTGGCCTCGTAGCGGTCCAGAAAGATGCGCGCCCGGCTGACATGGGCGTCGATCTCGGGGTCATCCAGCGGCACCGCGTCTTCTGTCGGGCCAACCCGCAGGCCGGAAAGGCGATGCTCCCAGACCTCCAGCAGATCTTCCAGCCGGATCGGGTCCAGCGCAACCTCATAGAGCCGGTCCACGATCTCGGCGCGGGTCTCCGGCTCCGCAAGGCGGATCGAGTCGGGTTTCGGCTTGTGGTCTGTCATGCCGCAGCCTCTCGCAAATGCAGCAATCGGGCAAGTGCGTTGCGGCGTCCGCCTGCCGGGTCTCGCCATTCCCGTGCCGCAACGCTATGCTACGGGCTATGCAGGCCCCGGCCCTTACCTTCTCTGACGATCAGGCCGAGGCCTGGGACCGCGTGGCCGAACAGCTTCGCGGCATGGGCGTTGATCTGCTGGAAGGCAGCCTGACCCCGGCGACCGAAGGCAAAAGCACGGTGCTGGGCGTGATGGGCAAGGCCGGGTCCGGCAAGACCATGTTGCTGGCGCAGCTTTACAAGGCCTTGCAGGGGGCGGGCGTCGAGATCATCTCGGGCGATTACGAGGGCAAGCCCCGCAAGGACCGACGCACGCTGGCGATTCTGGCACCCACCAACAAGGCGGCCTCGGTCTTGCGCACGCGCGGCGTGCCGGCGACCACCATTCACCGCATCCTCTATACGCCGGTCTATGATCCGCAATATGAGAAGATCGCCGATTGGCTGACGGGCAATGGCACGCGGCCAGAGGTGGAGGGGCTGACCGAATTGGCGCTGGACAGGGCCAAGGCCTATTACGACACCAACGCCTCGGTCCCCGGTGCCTTGGCTGCGGCGGGTCTGCGCGGCAGCGATTTCATTCAGGGCTGGAAGCGGCGCGAAGAACCCCTCGATATTGGCTTTATCGACGAAAGCTCGATGCTGGATGACCGGCAGTTTGACGATCTGCGCGACATCTTCCCGACGCTGGTGCTGTTTGGTGACCCGGCGCAGTTGGCCCCGGTCAACCAATCCGGCCAGATGGTGTTCGAGAAACTGGGGCGCGAGCGGCAATTGCACCTGTCGCGCATCCACCGGCAGGCCGAGGGCAACCCGATTCTCGATCTGGCGCATGCGCTGGCCGATCCGGCGCTTGGTTTCGACGCATTCGAGCGCATGGTGCAAGACGCCGCCCGCCGCGATGATCGCGTGGTGATGGCCGAGCGCGTGGATAGCGAGATGATGGCGCGCAGCCCGGTTCTGGTCTGGCGCAATGCCACGCGCATTCGCCTGATCAACGCCTTCCGCGCCGTGCATGGTGCCCCCGAGGATGCGCTTCTACCCGGCGAACCGCTGATTTGCGACGGCATCGAGCTTCCGCTGAAACACCGCAAGAAGCGCATTGATCTGGAGGCGCGCGGCCTGATCAAGGGCGCGCAGGTGATCTATCTTGGTCCCGGCAACCGCCCCGGCTTTGCCAAGCTGCATGTGACCGGTGCCGAGGAACCTCAACTTTCCGCCGCTTCGATCATCAAGATCGAAAAGCCGGATGAGGAGGAACCCTTCATCCCGCAGGCCGCCACCATGGGCGCCACTTTTCTGCATGGCGCGGCGGTGACGATTCACAAGGCGCAAGGGTCGCAATGGCCCGAAGTGCAGGTTTTTGCGCCTGATCTGTGGGCGGCAGCGCAGGCGGGCCGGTCCGAGGCCGGGATCGCACTGTGGAAGCGGCTGGCCTATGTGGCGATCACCCGCGCCGAAAAGCGGCTGCATTGGGTGATCCGCAACCGACTGGGGCGCCCGCAAACCCCGCTGGGCATCGACGACCTGCGTCTGCAAGCGGCGGCCCCTTTCGCCTTGCAGGCGGAAGAATAGGGTTTTTCTGCAATCGGGGCTGGAAACCGCCCTCGCCGCGCCCTATCTTGGCCCGACCTGCCGGCCCGGCCCGGCGTTTCCCCCCATAGGCCCATGTATCTTGAAATCGCGATCGTCCTGCTGCTCACCCTGGTGAACGGAGGTCTGGCGATGTCCGAGCTGGCCATTGTCTCGGCCCGCACCGCACGGCTCAAGGTGCTGGCGGATCGCGGCTCACGCGGTGCCATGACCGCGATGCGATTGGCCGAGGAGCCGGGGCGCTTCCTCTCCTCGGTGCAGATCGGCATCACGCTGGTTGGCGTCTTGTCCGGGGCGTTTTCCGGGGCGACCCTGGGGGCACGTCTGTCGGCGACCCTGCTGGAGCTGGGCCTGTCTCCTGCTGTGGCGCAGCCGCTTGGGGTTGGTTCGGTGGTGGTCGCCATTACCTATCTGTCGTTGATCGTGGGCGAGCTGGTGCCGAAACAGATCGCGCTCCGCGCGCCTGAAGCCGTGGCTGCGAAAGTGGCACCGGTGATGCTGTGGATTGCCCGTTTGGCCGCCCCGCTGGTCTGGCTGCTGGATGTGTCGGGCCGCGTCGTGCTGCGCCTGCTGGGGCAATCCGGCGTGTCGGACAGCACCATGTCGGATGAGGAAATCAAGCTGGTGATCTCGGAGGCCGAAAGCGCCGGCGTGATGGACCGCGCCGAAACCGAGATGATCGCCGGTGTGATGCGCATTGCAGACCGCACCGCGCGGGGCCTGATGACCCCGCGGCACGAGGTCGAGTCGGTCGATCTGGCCGATGCGCCCGCCACGATCACCCGCCGCTTCCGCGAAAGCCGCCATTCGCGGTTGGCCGTGACCGAAGGGGATGCCGATACGGTCATCGGCGTGCTGCATGCGCGTGATTATCTGGGGCAGACCGGCACCCGCGTCAGCGCCGATTTGCGGGCCATGGTGGTGCCTGCACCCGTGGTCCGCGACGGATTGGGGGCGCTGGAGGTGATCGAGGCCCTGCGCGGCTCGCCCGCCCATATGGTGCTGGTCTATGATGAATATGGCCATTTTGAAGGGGTCATCACCCCGATGGATGTGCTGGAGGCGATCACAGGCTCTTTCGCCGATGCCACCGAGGATGAACCCAAACTGGTGGAGCGCGAGGACGGTTCGTTGCTGGTCGCGGGCTGGATGCCGGTCGATGAATTCGCTGACCGGCTGAACCTTTCGCTGCGTGCGGATCGTGATTTTGAAACCGTTGCGGGATTCGTGCTGGATCTGATGGGCCATCTGCCGCAGGTCGGTGAGGTGGCTTCGGTGCAGGGCTGGCGCATCGAAGTGCTGGATCTGGACGGGCGCCGCATCGACAAGCTGCTTGTCTCGCGGGCAAAATCCGGCTGAGGCGGCTCAATAAGGCGGCAACTGGTGGATTGACGGGCATTTTTGCCCGGATGCTTGACGTTTCGGCTTTATTGGTAAGGTGATGTTACCAAAAAGCGGCGTGACGCGAAAAAATGGTTCTCAACCACGAAATGCGCCGCTAGTCTGCCTGCATCACAGAAGGGGTCGCCGGTCGGGCGATCCCGACCTTGGAGGAGGTAGTATGGATCGTCGTTCTTTCCTGACCAAAGCCGCCATTGGCGGCGCTGCGGCCAGCACATTGGCAGCTCCCGCGCTGGCGCAATCGGCACCGAAGGTGACCTGGCGTCTGACCTCGTCTTTCCCGAAATCGCTGGACACCATCTATGGTGCCGCCGATGTGCTGTCGAAGCGCCTGTCGGAAGCGACGGATGGCAACTTCACGATCCAGGTCTTCCCGGCAGGCGAATTGGTGCCCGGTCTGCAAGCCGCCGATGAGGTGAGCGCCGGCAATATCGAGGCCTGCCATACGGTTGGCTATTACTACTGGGGCAAAGACCCGAGCTGGGCTGTGGCGGCGGCGGTGCCGTTCTCGCTTTCGGCGCGCGGCATCAATGCCTGGCACTACCATGGCGGCGGTATCGACCTTTACAACGAGTTCCTGGCCGACAAGAACATCTTCGCGCTGCCGGGCGGCAATACCGGCGTGCAGATGGGTGGCTGGTTCCGCAAGGAAATCAACACCGTGGCCGATCTTCAGGGCCTGAAGATGCGCATCGGCGGCTTTGCCGGCAAGGTGATGGAGCGTCTGGGCGTGGTGCCGCAACAGATCGCGGGCGGCGACATCTACCCGGCGCTGGAAAAGGGCACCATTGACGCGTCGGAATGGGTCGGCCCCTATGATGACGAGAAGCTGGGCTTCTACAAGGTGGCACCCTACTACTACTATCCCGGCTGGTGGGAAGGTGGCCCGACCGTTCACTTCATGTTCGGCAAGGCCGCTTATGAAGCCCTGCCGCCCGCCTATCAGTCGCTGCTGCGGTCGATCTGCCAGGGTGTCGATGCCGACATGCTTCAGAAATATGACTACAAGAACCCGACCGCGATCAAATCGCTGGTGGCGAATGGCGCGCAACTGCGGCCGTTCTCGCCCGAGATCCTGAATGCCTGCTTCGATGCGGCGAATGCGGTTTATGCCGAGATGGAAGCGACCAACCCGGCCTTTGCAAAGCTCTGGGGCTCGATCAAGGCATTCCGCTCGGAGAACTATACCTGGGCGCAGATTGCCGAATACAATTATGACACCTTCATGATGATGCAGCAAAACGCGGGCAAGCTGTAAGCCTGCGCGCCGCCCCGCGGAGCCGTGTCAGTATTTGGCACTAAAGCGCGGGCAAGAGATCGGAAGAGCGTCGTGTAG
>CALKAA010000414.1 GCA_937983495.1 uncultured Gemmobacter sp.
TCGACGACCTGCTACCTTGGAAATGGAACGGGTAGCGGTCAGACCGGACGCTTACGCTGCAGCCGCAAACTTAGGAAGTTTGATGCACGCCCGATAGTCAAGCACGTAGGTTATGCTTGCACCGCCAGAGACGAAATGGAGTGCAAGCACTGTAGAAATCCCCCGAAAGCCCGCCGAGATCACAGAAGGCAGACGAAGAGCGGTGGGTTTGGCGGATAACGTTCCGTCATGAGCGGGTGAACGCTTTCCAACTCACTGGCAAGTCGCGTCATGTTTTTCCCGGATGAAACCGGGACCTGCGAGGATGGCTTCCACAGGTCCAGCCCCTGATCTAGATATATCATTATCTTTGACCCCGCGCCGGTGGTAACTGTTAGGCTGCGTGAATGGCGGGTTTCGGCCTTTGACAGAATTTCTAGGCGGTCACCCGGGAACAGTTCGTCAAAAAGCGCATAGCGGTCATCGTCCGACGCCAGATTACGGTCGATGGTTGAGGGGGGGTAATCTGGTGCGTCTGATAGCATTGTAAAGATGCGCAAAATCGGAGGGCTGTCGGCTGCGGGCAGCGCCAACATGATCTCGCGCAGAATCCGGAAATGCACTGGCTTCTTGAAATAGCGGTCATCAAAGCGAACCTCTGCGACCTTTTCGCGCTGGATACGATCATAAATTGGCCCGGCATCTTCGGCTATAACTTTCCAGAAGGCTTTGCCGAAATTTGACAGAGGCACGTTCAGACGTTTTCCGGCGATGCAATGCGCGGACTTCCCGGCTTCTACCTTTGGCAATATCTCTTGTGTAGGTAGATAGGACCATTCCGGCAGAGCATCGATTGGCCCCGCGATCAAAAGATCGGCCTCGCCTTTGCCCCATGTCTCGTTCGGGTAAGACTCCGAACGTCCGCAGGCCGCAATGGCGCGCAAACCATCCGCAGTGCCGATTACCGCAAGAACCGGACGAAGACGTTCGAGGGGCGCGTTCGCAAGATGGGCGATGCCCAGTTCGGTCGACATACGGATGAGTTTCAGGCGGTCTGGCACATCAAGTTCCGGGTCCTGAAGGGCCTCGGTCGTGAAGACCACATCGACCGGCAATTGCTGGCGCCAAACAGGGAGGGCCGACAAGGCTTCCCAGTCTGACAATGCCCAGTCCCGCGATTTGCCATGAACGAAGAGCGTGACCGAGGTCGCGGTCTTGCGATTGATTTCTTGGTTAATCGTTGCGAGGAGAGATGTGATAAGGGCGGTTGTTTGCGGGCCAAAGACTTGTTTGCGCGGATCAAGCCGCAGCGCGTCACGCAGCTTCCTGGCGATCGCAAGGGCCGCCTCGCGGTCAGGCGCAACCTGCGAAATGTTCATATCAGGTTGAAGGATGCAGTTGGGGCAACCGCTGATGCAGCCTTCCGCACAGTCGAGATGAAGCACGGCATCGCCAATCAGCTGAGCAAGTCGTCCTTCCTCACCAAGCCTCAGGGAAAGCCCAGCCCCCCCTGCCGCTCGATCAAAGACAAAGGCTGAGACGCGCTTAGATTGATCTGGGCCTTTGGATGGGCCAGTCGCGATCCCGAGTTCGGCAGGTTCGATCCCAAGCCAATTCGCTAAGCTTCCCCGCAGGGCCGCCACCAGCGCAAAGCCTGCACCCGCGCTGATGCCTGGAGGAAGCTGGAGCTCGAACACATCCGTATGGCGGTTGTGCATAAGATGCACATGCCGCTGAATGCGAGACTCGTTTTCGCCTCCCACACACCGCTTTGAGATAAGTGCATCCTTGCCACCGCTGACCAGTGGACGGTGACCAATCATCGCAGAGGGTACCGGACCAAGACCGATCCCCCCGGCCGGATGTTCGCTGATGGCCCGCCCACAGACGAGGCAAATCGCATAGCCTGCGTCGTTTTCGCCCGATCCCAGCGTAATCACCTGGCCTTCGGAGGTGGCTCGCATTCTGCAGGACTCAGTTTGGCTAACATCCTGCCAGATTCCATTGCTGGCAGAGATCTGCGGCATGCGCAGGGTGTTGGATTGCAGTGTCTCATATCCGATATGGGGCTCACTGCGCCCTACAAAGCCAACCGGGCGCAAGGTTTTGAGCGCCCTACCCTTTTGAATGGCTGTGCCACAATCGCAGTTATCAGGCAGATCCCGGGCCAGATGTGGACGGCCGCAGCTTTCACATAGATAAAGCTGACGCAAGTCCTCAAGGTTGCCCGCACTTGCATTGGAACTCCATGCGGGACGGATGCCTTCGCTGGTGTAGACGAGACTGTTCATGACAATGTCAGTTCCAGGAGCATATTCACGGAGGGCAACGTCAAGGGTGCGGCTGGCGCCGCTGCTTGCTTTTTTGCGGTCCGGGCCATTGGCGAAGCCAAGACGGGTCGGACCGATATAGTCGAAGGATACAACATCAGATGGGAATCCATAGGCCGGGGTGAAGCCTGCTTGAGACAGTTCGGATAACAGGAATGCACCATGCATGCTTTTCGCGCGGGCCCTCAGTGCGGCGCTGACATCAGCCTCGGCACTGCCTTTGCTGCGGTGAACAAGCGCCTTGTATTCATGACGCCAGGCGTCAAGGATCTGCTTCATCTGGGCCGCAACCTTTTTGGCAAGCGCGGCGGCAGGTTGCTCTGCAATACAGGACCCCATCAAGAGCGCATCTGAATCGTGCAAAAGCTGAGCCCCTTCGGTACTGACGAGAGTGTTCAGGAAGCGGTCCACCGGCGCATCCGGAATGGCCTTGCCATCATCATCAACGCCGAAGAAGGGGCCGATCGACTCTGTGACCTTCATCCCACCCTCAGATCGCAGCCAGCTCGCTAAGGCCGCTGCATTCACATGCCGTTGCATCAGGATGGGCGAATTTAGCGTGACCTTTGGTGCCGCCATGCGCGCGTAAAGCAATCGGCGCGGGTCTTCAAAGACCTTGTTGTCCAGCGGCAGATCGCGACACCATGTGACACCGAAGGCCCATGGCTCGCGCCGCCTCCCGGCGCGCCCCACACGCTGGCGATAGTTCGAGACCGAAGGCGGCACGTTGGAATTCACCACCAAACCAACATTCGATAGGTCGACCCCCATTTCCATAGTGGTAGAGCATGCAAGAAGGTTGATATGGCCGCTGTTAAACTGCTTTTCATATTCGGCGAGCTGACTGCGTGGCAGCTGCGCGGAGTGTTCTTGTGCCCGCATGTAGGGGCTGTAAAGCACCGCACGGTCGTGCAGGTTAGTCCAAACGCCAAGGCCCCGCAGGGTGGCGATCTGGGCATCCGTTAACAACCAGTCGGCCAATGTGGCGCGTTGATCTTCGGTCAAGCCGCCAAAGCTGGTCAGCGGCGGCGTTGGGAAGGTAAGCCTTTGCATAGGCAGTTTGGAGTTCAGCGGGCTGCAGCCTTTAATGGCATATGCAAAGACTCGGCGCGATACCGGGCAAAGCCAAGCCTGTTTGTAGGGCAGTAGCTCGGCCCGTGAAAAGTCCAATGCCACAGCGGTCTGGGTGGTCACCTTGCATGCGTGACGCACGATCAGGTCAAAGACCTGTCGTAACAGCGCGTCAGCCTCTTCCAAATCGCCTGAAATTTCACGCGAGCCACCTGTAAGCGCCAGCGCGTTCAGTGCCACTCGGTTCATCCGGCCCGCCCCCTTGACCTTCGCGGAAGGAAAAGCCTCAGAGTCGCCGCGATCATCGGATTTGACATCGTTGCTGCAGGCCTGCCGCAAGATTCCCCATTTGGGCGCAATCCAACGCAAATGCTGCCGGTTTTCGAGCGCAACCACCAGCTTTTCGCGGAAGAAGAAATCGACCGCCGAAAGCACCAGCCCAAGATAATCCTCATTCGTCACGCCACGACCGTGCAAGGCTGCGGGCAGCGGCTGTTCGAGGGCAGCCCGTTCGAGCGCAGGGAATGAGAGTCTTGCCAACCCCATGGTCTCGGCGTTGTTCTGACGGATCGGACGGCGCATCAATTCCCGATACATCAGCACCCGAGATAGCGCATCCGTGTGGTTCGCGAATTCTTCGCTCCGGTCCTCCCAGACCCGGCGCAGATGCATCCCGAGTTCGGGTTGGCCGGCCAGGTCCGATACAGCCGCTTGCCATTTCACACCGCGCGTCTCGGCCTGCGCCTTGGTCATTGAGGCGATCGTGTCCCGGATTCCGGGCGGCGGCTCAATTCCCGCCTTTTCAAAAGCTACCAATGCCGCCTGCATTTGTGTCAATTCCGGGCTGGGAGCTTGACCGGCTGATGCTACGCCATGAACTTCGTGGAACAGGAATGCGCGGGTCAGGTTGCGCTCGGCCTCTTGCTGCAATTTGGCGGCAAGCCGTGCGACACCCTGTCGGCTGTCGGTAAAGCTGACAGCACCACGTCCGGCCAATGGCTTTTTTGCCGGGCTTTCATCGGGTAGGCTGAAGGCTTCAATCAAGGTTTGCATGTTGTGCCCCATCAGAAAGGCAGGGCTAAAGCGGAAATACTTGAATCTCGTCTCCGAGCGGGTCTCGTTACAATCACAGACTGGGTCGCCGTCGATCACTTGGAGGGACAGTAGCCCATCAGTGCTTTCCGGGGTGGCCAACAACTCAAGTGTTTTTGGGTTCAGCCAGGTGATCCGGCCCCTGCGCTTGTCTGGGCTAACCCAGAGATCGGTCGAGACTGATTGCCCCTGGTTCTCGGGATCTGGCTCGACATCGGTCGAATAATCATCCTCAGTGCCAGCCTGCGACAAGATCATGCGAGCAGAGCTCCCAAACTCCTGTCTCGCCTTCAGATACGGCGTGCCGCAGTCGCCACAAATGGCGATTTCCATGCAGGGTGCATTGCAGGTGCACCGCTCGCGCATCGAAAAATGTACTTGCCCGAAAGGCCAATCTTCGGCTGCGCGCAGTTCCGGGGAGCTATGGGGACAGGCGGGATCGACGCAGGCCCACGCCCCGCCAAGGGCGCGCAGGAACAAATGCCCACGCCAGCGGAAAAGTGGCTGTGTTGCAGTTGCGGGCTTGGCATGCGCAATCAGATCCAGCAATTGTTCAGCATCGTCACGCGCATCGGCGCGGCCAAAACAATGATCGGCGATCTCGCCAGCCGTCATGCCGGATTTCAATCGCGCCCGCAGCGATTGAATGCGGGGATGCGGCGCAAGCGCATCCCAACGCGATTGATCGTCGGGTAGTGCGGCCAAAGCGCCCATGTCTAGCGCCGTATCCTTGCCGACTTTGGGCAAAGGAACCTCGCTGGCCTGCCCATTTACCACTGTGATCCCAGCTGCATCACGCCCCGAAAGGCCCTGCATAAACTCGACCAGACGGGTGCCAGTATCATCTTCAATCGTGGCCGAAGTCGCCATCAGCCGCACATCTTCGGGGCTCACGCCAAAGGCTGAGCGGACCCGGCGCAGCAACATCGCCATTTCCGATGCCTGAGCGCCGACATAACTGTGGGCCTCGTCCAGCACGATCCAGCGCAAAAGGCCCTGTGATTTTTGCAGGATACTTTGATCCTCAGCCCGCAGCAGCATATACTCCAGCATGGTGATATTGGTGACCAAAATGGACGGTGGCTTGGTGCGGATGGACTTGCGGTCAAGCAACTCACCGATCGCGGCAACCGCTCCTGTGGACTTTTCGGCGGTATCGCCACTGTAAAGCGCATAGGTCACTGCCCCGCCCAAGCCCTCAGCCCAAGCGGAAAGCCGGTCGCGTTGACTTTGGATCAGCGCATTCAAGGGGTAGACGATGATCGCACGAATGCCACCTGCAGGCCCTCGCTCTTGCAGGATGTCATTCAAGATCGGGATCATGAAGCATTCAGTCTTGCCGGACCCCGTGCCGGATGAAACCAAAACCGAATGCCCTTTCGCTGCAGCCTCCCAGGCCTGCACCTGATGCGCATAAGGTTTGCGATCCTTGGGCATCCGCTCAGCCCTGGCCTCATCCAACGCATTGACAAGGCGCGGATCTAAGAGACCGCCAGCCAACTCACCAAAAGTCTGGGGCGCTTCCGCCCAATTCTGCGCGACCTCGATCAGCGGGTCAGCGAGTAGACTGCCTGGATGGCGTGCCGGTGCAGACAGTACCTTACGGATATGAAGGTTTAGGGCCTGGTTGTTGCTGCGCAGATAATCGCTAACCGCTTCTGCAGATTGATCGGCGATACGGGTGAGGGTGGTACCCAGTTTAGAGTGCTTCATTTCAGGCTCTGACTTTTCTCATAGGCGATCCACATTGCTGGTTGGAGCGCGCGGGCAAAGAGTTCGGGAGAGGTGAGCTCGACCAGCATCACATCGAGAAGTGCCTCCAGGTTGAGGCTTGGGCGTAGTCCCATTGCCTGCTCGGCTACCGAAAGCACGGCGCACACCATCATTTCGACTGTCTTTTGGAAGCTGTCATGGGGGGCTGAAAGGATCACCGGAGGCTGGATGCGCACGCCACGCGGAAGAGTTGGGTCGCTTTTTGCGATAGCTTGGATGGCCCCATCCGTACCCTGCATCGCCAATTTTGGATTGGCGATCAGCAGCCCTTCGAAACGGTGATCGGTAACGACATAGGGCAGAGCTCCAGTTTCCAACAGGACAATCGCAATCTGGCCACACAACTCAGGGCGCTGCACCCGCAAGAAAGCGAGGCGCTCAACCAGGTTTCGGATGGCGATTTGATTTGCCATTGATGGCTCAAGACCCGCCATCAACAACATGTTCGAGGTAGTCTCCTTAATGTCGTTTGCGAACTTGACCAGGGGCTTGACCGGCATCCCCTGCCAGAACAAGTTCCAATAGCCGTCCAGCGCGAAAAAATGTCCCAGATCTGCTTCTGGCAAGCACAGCAGCATTCGGGCTATCGCCTCAGGAGCGCCCTCAAGTGCATGGAACTGGTCCAGCATCGCTGGGTCTCCTCCATCGCGCGCAGCAAGCAATTTATGCAGAAGATCTTGCCATTGCCTGCTATCCCCGCCTTTGATGGCAGACTGCCGAAAAGCTTTTCGATATGCGGCAATGCGGTCGCTACGCCGCGATGGCTGTGGCGGAGCATTGTCCTCTGGCTGAGAGGCGCGCCATGCAACCGGGCGCTGTCGGTCTTCGCCGAACCGCCCTTGCACCAACCAGAGGCCAGATTCGACGCCAGAGAGCTCTCGCAGGTTGATAGCCTCGCCTGCCAGATCCGCTGTCAGCTCCATAACCTCGCCAGTGTCGATGTTCATAAGGTGTAGCGAGGCACAGCCCGGATTTTGCATCACTGCGCTGAATTCTGCACGTGGCGCGTCAACAGGAAGGCCAAGCTTCAGCTCGTCTCCAGCCAGTACCATGGTGCCGTGATAGCGGCGCAAGGTTATGCGACCGCTTTGCCCTGCATTGTTGTACATAGACAGGATGATGGCACTATCAGCGGATCCCTGGAGCAACATTCTGCGCAACAATATCGCGTGGCGAAGCATCGGCACCCGCCCGGACAGGGGCAGCTCAAAGCTGCGCCCCGAAGACAGTAAGACGGTCAGTTTGGTACGATTCCCCGGTGCAAAAGCGATCAAATCGTCCAAATCGTCAAAGGCCAACGCAAGATCGCGGACTTGCAGCAGAGCACCCTTGTAAAGAAACTGCGGTAGGCTTGCAGGCCATGGCGCAATCAGATGGAGTTGCTTACCGCTGGCAATCTCGGTGATGGAGAGCCGTATGAAGGCGGTCTCGGGAGCGCGTGGTGGGAGGGACAACAGGACAGTGTCGGTGCCGACTTTGAGTTGATCCTTATCAGTTCCCGCCTGCAACTCCAATATAAGCCCCGTTGGCAGGCCAGTGACTTGCAACCTCAGCCCGCCATCGGACTGCTCCTGCATCTCCGTCGTAAAACCTGCTGGTAGACATATCAGCCGGGCAAGGGCCAGCGTCTCGCCCTCAACGTTCCATTCATAGATCTCTGCACCATATGTAGGGCTGTTTCGAAGGCTTCGCTGGATCTGCTTGGCTGCAAGCTGTGTCATCGGGCTTTCGCCGCGCTGACCATAAAGCTGTGGTGTCCCAAGATAGACGGCGTCCCCCGAGGGCAGGCACCATTCTGGTAATGTCTTCCCAAAGATGAAAAGTTCGGCCGCGTTCGAATCGACGTCCTCTCCAGTCGATATGCGCAACCTATGCTGGCCAACCTGCAAGATGCCGTTCCCGCGCAGCTCAGTTAGTTCTGCACCATTCAGAGTGTGCCGGGCCGTAATGACCAGAGTGTCATCCAGCACGACTGCTGCATCAGCAGGCAATATTGTCCAGATTGTCTCAGCGCGTGTGCGCCCCCCCGAGATATGCCTCAGGCGGGGAGGCTGATCCTTTGATCCGGTGCCAGCCCAGAAAGTCGTAGCTTCTTCCGCAGATGGAAGCGACGGCATCGCTATCCATACTCCAAGATTGTGACTATCGGCCATGACATCGAATTCGAGAGCCTCAAACAGGCTATGCGACACGATTTCAGGCCCTGCCCCCCCAAGTCGTTCCAGCTGCCATGATGGATCGTTGGCAGACCTCAGCGCACGATAAGCAAGCGGGCGGCGCGTCGGGAATCGTGGCAGGAGGCGCAAAATCTGCGCGTCGGTCGCGGGCAAACTTGCCGGTGGCAAGTTGGCCTGCTGTGCAAGCACAACAACGGGATGCAAGCCTCCCTGGATATCGACGTGGATTTCGCGATGTGCAGGGTGGCTGCCGGAACGAACTTCCTTGCGAGCGACGGTCAGGCTGGGGCGGATAATATTATCGATGACCTGCGGGGTCAGGCGGATCGGCAACTCGCGTTGCCAATTCGGACGTTCATTGTTCAACCATGTTTCGACCTGCGCCGTTGGCATCCCTTGCGGAATGATCTGTCGCAGCTCAAAAATGACCTGTGCAAGTTCCACGAAGAGGGCGATCGTATCTTCATGCTGCAGAATGCGCGGGAGGTAGCGCATCCGCATCCGCGCCAGGTCGCAGGCCAGGTCAATACCCAGAAGGCTAACGCCACCGCGACTGCCGATATCTTCGATCATCTGGCGCAGCACCACGGCATGCTGGCGCGCGCCTTCAAGCACAGCGGTTGGTATGCCACCCTCCGCCAAAAGCGAATACATGAACAGCCGATTGCCAGATCTACCGTAACGGATGGGGCGCGCCCAGAAATCGAGGCCACGGCGAATAAACGCCCCTGCCCCAACTGTCGGCGGGCGCGTGGCAGTTGAAGGAGCGCGGGCAGGA
>CALKAA010000415.1 GCA_937983495.1 uncultured Gemmobacter sp.
GCACCGGCCGGGCAGGCCGCGCTTGGCAAGGTGAGCGTGTCCTTGGGCGATCCGACGGCAGCGGGGTTCTGGCTGAAAACCGCCCTTGTCACCGCGCCCACGCCGGGGCTGGTGAAGCTCGCGAGCGGCCAGACCGTGCAGGTGGAGCTGCAACCGGGCAGCGCCGCTGCGCAGCTTTCCCTCGCCGCCTATCGCGCTTTGGGGCTGAGCCTGACCGATCTGCCGGAGGTCGAGCTGTTCCGGCGGTAAGGGGCGTCGTAGGGGCCGGACACCGGAAACGCACCGCGTTTCCCCGGCCCTGTGGGAACAGTTCCGCCCAACCGCTTCAACCTGTGACCGAGAGGCCAGCGCCTGCCCCGGCGGGAGCAAAGCACCCGCCCCCCGCAGGGCGGGCGCTGGCCGGTGGCTTTGGGCCACCGCCCCAAACGCGGGAACGTATCAACATGACCAAGGCCGATGGCCTCGGCCAATCGTCAATGCGGGTCACTCGCGCGACCAATAGCCGTAATGCTGCTCCAATGCCGTCACCTCGCGCAACGGGCCTTGTGGCACCTCACGGGTGTAATAGGCCAGTGTCTCGTCCAGGGAGGGCGGGCTGACGGGCTTGGCCTTGCGAATGCTCAATGCACGCAGAAACATGGGATGAACCTTTCCAACGGTCATCCTCCCCATCACCAATATATGCTGCATTGCAGCAGAAATCTAGCTGCCCAGCGAGGCTTTCAACCGCCGCAACATCAGCCAGACGATCAGCCGATGCGCCGGGGCGACGGGCAGCATATAGGCGCGGCCAAAGCGGTTATGCGTCACCACACTCGCCGTGATCGCCAATTCCGCCCCCGCCACATCGACCGAGATCATCACATCCAGATGCCGGTCCCGCGCCGTCAGCACCATTTGCTCGGCGCTCAGCCCTTCCACCAGAAAGAAATCCAGCCGCTCCCCCACCCGCGGCTCGGTCACCTTGCGCCCGGAAAAGCCGCCAATCCGCTGCACCCCGAACCGGGCCGAGATCGCATCGCGCAGCCGGAACGCCAGACCCATGCCGGGCAGGGGATTGGCCATGATGCGGTTCCATGCCTCCACCGGTCCAAGCGGGCGGGGCAGGGTGACCCGCTGCTGGTCATAATAGACCAGCGCCGCACGGGGGGCGACCAGGGCGGGGGCGACCAGAGCGGGGGCTGCCAGCGCTGTCATCAGGTGATGGCCTCCAGCCGCTCTTTCGACATGTCGCCCGGCACGATGGTGATGGGGATGGGCAGCGACCCGGAATTGCGGCTGAGCGTGGTGACCAGCGGCCCCGGCCCGGATTTCTCGGTGCCCGCCCCCAGGACCAACACCCCCACCTGCGGATCAGCCTTGACCTGCGCCAGAATCTCGGTGGCCGGGTCGCCTTCGCGGATCACCAGCTCGGGGTTCACCCCCTGCTTGTCGCGCATCCATTTGGCGAAGACCTCGAAATGCGCCTCGATCCGCTCACGCGCCTCGGCGCGCATCAGATCGGCCACGCCCATCCAGTGCCGAAACTCCTCGGGCGGGATGATAGACAGGATCTGCACCCCCGCACCGGTATGGGCGGCCCTGAGCGCGGCATAACGCATGGCATTGAGGCATTCGCGGCTGTCATCCAGCACGACCAAGAACTTCCGCATGTCGACTCTCCCTGTCGTGATGACCATGACGGCGTGGCGGGCACTTGTCTAGCGTCTCGTCTTGGCCAGGGGGGCTTGTCATTACCTGACTAAAAATATAAGGAAATGACAGGTCAAGCCTGTTGCCAGACCCTTTCCCACATCGGAGGCGTGAATGGCACGGATGGAAACGGTGACGGCAACGGTCGACAGCCTCGGGCTGGATGCCACGGAAACGGGGGTGCTGGCGGTGGTGCGGCATTTCCTCACCAGCTTTGCCAGGCCCGAAAGCCAGGCCTGGATCCTGGCCTATGGCACCGCGACCGAGCGTTGGGGCCATAGCGATGGCGCACGGCTGGCCCAAGGGGTGCTGGCGGTGCTGCAAGCCACGCTGAAAGCACGCGAGGGGCAGGGCCTGCGCTTTGGCGATCCGCTGTGCCCCTGTTGCCGCGGCAAGGCCACGCCGGATGAGGCGGCGCTGATGACCATGCTGCACCATATGCGCCGCGATGAAACCGGCCTTGCCCGTATCGCGCTGGCCGATCTGACGCAGGGGCGCATGGATGCAGGCCTCATCCGCGCGGGCCTGTCGCTGGCCGCGCTGTTTCCGGCCCAAGGCCCGGCCAAACCCGCCGCTGCCATCGTTTTCCACTAAGGGCGACTGCGATTTTTCGACGAAAAATCGGGTCTAGCGGAACTGGCCGCGCATCATGGCCAGATGCAGCGGCAGCGAGGGGATGAACAGCAAGAGCCAGCCATAGCTGAGAAATATCCACAGCATCGCCGGAAACCACAGCACGCAACACACCACGCCCACCGCGCCGGTCGCCCGCATCGCCTGCGCGGGCGGCATCAGCCGCATCAGCCCCAGCTGCAACAGCTTGCCGCCATCCAGCGGCTGCACCGGCACCATGTTGTAGAAAAACAGGAACAGGTTCAGCATCGAGGCCAGCGCCAGCGCGCTGAACAGCTGCATGGCAAATCCCATCGGCAACGCCTCCGGGTTCGACAGCATCAGGCTGTAGAACCCCTGCATCGCCAGCCCGCAAATCGCCCAAAGCGCCAGGGTGACGATTGGCCCCATGGCGATGATCAGCTCATCCTGCCGGTTCGTGCTGCGCTGATACTCGCAAAACCCGCCGCCGCCATGGATCACGATGCGCCGCACCGGCACGCCCTGCACAAGGGCGCCCCAGGCATGGCCCAGCTCATGCAGATAGATCGACGCCAGCAAGATGCCGAGGAACATCAGCACCGGCCCCAGCCCGGCCCCGCCCATCAGCGACAGGCCTCCCATCAACGCCAGCAGCAGCAGCGCCGATTGCTGCACCTGCACTTCAACGCCCAACAGGCCGCGAAAGCGGAAGATCGTGTTTTCCAAAGCCGCCCCCGTTACAGCATCCGCGCCGGCGCGCTATGCGCCCAATCCATGTAAAGGCCGCGGATGCGGTCGGTCATGGCGCGGCTGCGATAGGTGATGTCGTCGAACCGCGCGACCGAGGTGACCTTGGAGAAATTGCCCGACAGGAACACCTCATCCGCCGCTTCCACATCGGCAAAGCTGAGGACCGTTTCGCGCACCTCGATCCCGTCGGCCCGCATATTGGCGATGTGGCGCGCGCGCGTCAGGCCCGACAGGAAGGTGCCATTGGCTACCGGCGTGAACACCACGCCATCCTTCACGATGAACACATTCGCCGTGGCGCTTTCGGCCACATTGCCAAGCGCATCGGCCACCAGCGCATTGCCAAAGCCCCTGGCCTTGGCCTCCACCAGCATGCGGGCATTGTTGGGGTACAGGCAGCCCGCCTTGGCATTGCAGACCGCATCTTCCAGCACGGGGCGGCGAAAGCGGGTGCGGGTCAGCGTCGTGCTGGCCGTGGCCGGGGCCATCGGCACCGCCTCCAGGCAAAGCGCAAAGCGGGTGGAGTTCTCCAGCGGTGCGATGCCCAGGTCCGAGCCGTCAATCGCCCAATACATCGGCCGGATATAGACCGCTTCGTCGCGGGCGTAGGCCTTCAGCCCCTCGCGCGCGATGTCCAGCATGGTTTCAGGCGTCAGGGTGGGGGTGATCATCATCGCCTCGGCCGAGTGGTTCACGCGGGCCAGATGCTTGTCGAGATCGGGCGCGATGCCGTCAAAGAAGCGCGCCCCGTCAAAGACCGACGAGCCCTGCCAGATGCCATGATCGGCGGCGCGCATGACCGGAATATCGCCCTCATGCCATTGGCCCTCGAAATAGGTGCGGATATGGGTGCCAAATGCCATGCGATGCTCTCCTGAACTGTGGGGCGACTAAAGCACCGCGCCGGGGGAAGGTCCAGAGGGGGCAACCGCTGATGACCGAGGCCATTGCCGCGCCAAAGGGGGGCGGAGTCCGGAAACTTGGTGCGTTTCCTTGGTCCGCCCCCGGAGTTGACCGAGGCCATTGCCGAGGTCATGCGGCACCGTTTCCGCGTTTGGGCCGGTGGCCCAAAGCCACCGGCCAGCGCCCGC
>CALKAA010000416.1 GCA_937983495.1 uncultured Gemmobacter sp.
GACCGGCCCGGCGGCGAGGGTTCGCGCTGACCAAAGATGCGGGCGTGTTCGGAGGCAGCAATCACTTCACAAACCCCACAGCTACGCCCATGTTCCTGACGACCCGCACCGCGCGATCGTCCCAGAGTTCGATCATGGCGAAGTCCTTGACGTTGGTGACGGCCAGCCGTGGCAGGCCCTGCGCCTCGCACCAGTCCTGAATGACGCGCACTACCTCGTCGCGCTCATCTTCCGGCACCGAGGCCCGGGCCGTGAAGATCCTGACTTCGACGCCATCGGCGAGCCAGCCCTTGACGCGCTTCAGCATCGCCGGCACCGGCGGCCCGACATGATGCAGCCCGCGCCAGTCGGCGCTACTGGCGAGCGTGCCGTCCAGATCGACCCCGATCCAGCCGCCACTCATGCGGCCACCTGCTGTTCACAGCGCCATATGATGTCCACGCCGGGATTGGCCTGCGACAGCACGGCACTCATGCCGAAGCCAGCGATGTTGCAGACGCGCTGGTCGATCATGAGACCAACCGGCTTCTCGACACGATCCCCGCCAAGCGTGATGACGATCACCAGAAGCCAGGTCATTCGGCGACCTCGTATGTTGCGGCGAAGATGTCGGGCTTGCAGGGATAGAATTCGCCCTTCACTCCCTTGATGATCCAGTCGCCGGGGTCAGCCCGCATCTGACCTTCCAATGTGTCGATCAGGATGCAGGGGCCAAGGGCATCACGGAAATGACGACCACCGCACCACTTGGCCAGCCTGAAAGACATTGTGTAGAGCGCAACTTCATCCAGATTGAGACCACCGATTGCATCGGGACTTGATCTGTTGATAAAATCGACCACCAACTGCCGAAAATCTTCAGTGACGACGAACTGCCGCGCCTCGATCACCACGGGTTTCTTGCGATAGAGCGGCATCACGGGTTTCCAATCTTTTCGAGCTTCGCCACTTTTTCCCGAAGCTCATGGTTTTCGGTCATGGCCCGAACGAGAGCGTTGTGCTTTTCCATCAGGAGGCGATGAATGGGCGTTCCCGGCCGTGGCGGCGGGTGCTTTCCGAGCCACGACTTCACGTCCTTGACCACCTCGAAGTAGACTCCCGCGCGGAACGATCTTGGGATGCCGGGCTCACCGAGATTGTGACCCGCCGCGATGATCTCCTTTGCAAACTCCTGTCCGGCACTGAATGCCGCGCCCTCGACATCATGACGCGACATCACATCCCACCCTTACGCAGGCGAGCTGCCAGCACGTCGGCGCAGATCAGCCGCAGCCCATCCGGCACGGTCACGTTCTGGTTGGCCATCTCCACGCGACTGCGCTCAGTGATTGCATCGACAGGGCTTTCACCGGCAGGCAGCTGGACGTGTTCGGCGCGCGCGATGTAGTCGCGGGTCACAGCGTCGATGATGGTCAGGGCTGCGCGGGACAGAACCGGTTCTGTGCGCGCCTTGATCGGCGTGACGTGCGACGGTTGCGACGGTTCCACCGGGAAAGCGAAGATGCGCTCCGCCAGGATGCGCGAATAATCCGCCATCACCTCGGCCTGACGCCGCAGCCGGTAGCGCTCAGCCTCGGGCAGGCCTTGAAAAACCGTGCTGTCAAGGAAAGCGCGAAGCGCTTGCAGCTTGGTGTCGAGTTCCTGCTTTTCCTCGATCACGCGCAATTGGTGCGGGGTGTAGGTTCTCATCGGTCAGCCCCAAATCACGGCTGCGGTAAATCCGCAGATGAGGGCAATGATGACGATTGCTGTCGGCCAATCCATTGTCGCAGCTCCCTGGCTGTGGTGGGTGCGGAACGGCTATCACCCCCGGGCTGTTCCGTGCGGCAAGGCTCAGAAATCGCCGGTATAGGCCTGAATCCGGTTCCACAGGATGTCCGCGAGTTGCGGGTTGTCGCGGGCGATGTCCTTGTGGATGCGGAACAGCATCTGCGCCGCCTCTGGTGTCACGCGCGGCGGCGGATCGGCCGGCACGGGCTGCGATGGGTCGGGCGAATACCCCATGCCGAAGCGGCCGTGGCCAGCCATCGGCCCCGCGGTCTTCT
>CALKAA010000417.1 GCA_937983495.1 uncultured Gemmobacter sp.
TTCCGATCTCGGTGCCGCGCACCCGCCCGAACACAGTGCTGCCATCCGAACCACGATGGGTCAGTTGATCGCGGGCGGCATTGTCGCAGGCCTGCGCCTGTGCGGCGGCATCCAGCAGCGCCGAGCGGCGCAGGGCAGGCAAGCCCTGTGCAGCGCGTAGCGCATTGGTCCCCGCGATCACCCTGGTGGCATAATCCTCCCGCTCTGCCGCCGGTGTGCAGCGGGCCGAGGCGGGCAGGGCGCGCGGCTTCGGGGCTGCCCCCTGATCCCCTCCACCGATCCGCACCGCCAGTGGCAACCTGGCCGCCGTGGAGTCGGGCACCGGAATCACGATACAGCCCGACAGGGCGAAGCTGGCAAGCAGCAGGGCAAGACGGGTCATGGCGGCTCTCCTGAGGATCTTGGGTCTTGCTACCTGTGCGGGTGGGGAAAAGGCAAGGTGCCCTTGCAGCCCCCGTCGCGCGACACTAAGACTTGGGTAACACCTCGGCGTTATGGCTCAATCAACAGGTTACAGGCAGGCGAGATATGAGAGATCCGGTCGAATTTTACATGAACACCCTCGTGCCCATGGTCGTCGAACAGACCAGCCGGGGCGAACGCGCCTATGACATCTATTCCCGCATGCTGAAGGAGCGGATCATCTTCCTGTCCGGCCCGGTGCATGATGGCATGTCTTCGCTGATCTGCGCGCAGCTTCTGTTCCTTGAGGCGGAAAACCCGAACAAGGAAATCTCGATGTATATCAACAGCCCCGGCGGTGTGGTGACCTCGGGCCTGTCGATCTATGACACGATGCAATACATCCGGCCCAAGGTCTCCACGCTGGTGGTCGGGCAGGCGGCCTCGATGGGGTCGCTGCTGTTGACGGCAGGCGAAAAGGGCATGCGCTTCTCGCTGCCCAACAGCCGCGTCATGGTGCACCAACCCTCCGGCGGCTATCAGGGGCAGGCCACGGACATCATGATCCATGCCCGCGAGACCGAGAAGCTGAAGCGCCGGCTGAATGAAATCTACGTCAAGCACACCGGCAACGACTATGACACGGTGGAAGCCGCGCTGGAGCGCGACAATTTCATGTCGGCTGAGCAGGCCAAGGATTGGGGTCTGATCGACGCCATTCTGGAAAGCCGTGGCAAGTCGGGCGACGACGAGGCCAAGTGATCGCTGCGCCCCCGTCCGGCCCATCTGGCCGGGGGCGTTTTCGCATTGTGGTGGCCACGGCTTTGGCCTAGGCTTTCGATATGGCCCCGATGGGGCGCACGGCAGAGGATGACAATGGCGACGAATACCGGCAGCGACAGCAAGAACACCCTCTATTGCTCGTTCTGCGGCAAGAGCCAGCATGAGGTGCGCAAGCTGATTGCAGGCCCGACCGTGTTCATCTGTGACGAATGCGTCGAGCTGTGCATGGACATCATCCGCGAGGAAACCAAGGCCAGCGGGTTGAAAACCACCGATGGCGTGCCGACCCCGCGCGAGATCTGCAAGGTGCTGGACGATTATGTCGTGGGCCAGGAACATGCCAAGCGCGTACTCTCGGTCGCTGTGCATAACCATTACAAGCGGCTGAATCATTCCTCCAAACAGGATATCGAACTGGCCAAGTCGAACATCCTGCTGATCGGCCCCACCGGCACCGGCAAGACGCTGCTGGCGCAAACGCTGGCGCGGATTCTCGATGTGCCCTTCACCATGGCCGATGCGACCACGCTGACCGAGGCTGGCTATGTGGGCGAGGATGTGGAGAACATCATCCTCAAACTGTTGCAGGCCAGCGAATACAACGTGGAGCGGGCGCAGCGCGGCATCGTCTACATCGACGAGGTCGACAAGATCACCCGCAAATCCGACAACCCCTCGATTACCCGCGATGTGTCGGGCGAAGGCGTGCAGCAGGCGCTGCTGAAGATCATGGAAGGCACCGTCGCCTCGGTGCCGCCGCAGGGCGGGCGCAAGCATCCGCAGCAGGAATTCCTGCAAGTGGATACCACGAACATTCTGTTCATCTGTGGTGGTGCCTTTGCGGGGCTCGACAAGATCATCGCGCAGCGCGGCAAAGGCTCGGGCATCGGGTTCGGTGCTTCGGTCAAGGGCCCGGATGAGCGCGGCGTGGGCGAGCTGTTCCGCGAACTGGAGCCGGAAGACCTGCTGAAATTCGGTCTGATCCCGGAATTTGTCGGCCGCCTGCCCGTGATTGCGACGCTGGCCGATCTGGACGAGGCCGCGTTGGTCACCATTCTGACCGAGCCGAAGAACGCGCTGGTGAAGCAATACCAGCGCCTGTTCGAGATCGAGAGTGTGAAACTGACCTTTACCCCCGAGGCGCTGGTGTCGATCGCCAAACGCGCCATCAAGCGCAAGACCGGCGCGCGCGGGCTGCGCTCGATCATGGAAGACATTCTGCTCGACACCATGTTCGAGCTGCCCGGCATGGGCAATGTCTCGGAAGTGGTGGTGAATGACGAGGCGGTGAATGCGGGGGCCAAGCCCTTGCTGGTGCATAGCGAGCCGAAGAAGAAAGAACCGGCAGCGGCGGGCTGAGACCTGATGGCCCGAAGGGCGCGCTGACCCCGGAATACCCAAACCCCGCCCGGCGTGCTGCCGGGCGGGGTTTTGCGTTCAAAGGATCAGATCGCTCAGGTCTATCTGATCCAGGCCAGCGAGGCGGATCACCAGATCGGCGCGGCCATCGCCCTCCAGATCACACTTCAAAAGCAAGTGACCATCTGCCATCCTGCGCAGCATCAGTTCGGCTTCACCGCGATGACTGAACCCACGCTCACCTCGCCAGCTGGCCTGCGCCAGCCCGAAGGCTGACAGGTCGATCCGATCCTCGCCACGTTGGAAATCCGTGATCAGGTCGCGCCCTCCGGCACCTGGCAGAAACACGAAACGATCCGCACCTTCACCGCCTGTCAGCAAATCCCGGCCGCGCCCGCCAAGCAGGGTATCCTGGCCCGCGTCACCGTTCAGCACATCGCGGCCTGGACCGCCGCGCAGCCAGTCATCGCCCGCGCCCCCGCTCAACGCATCCTGGCCACGGCCGCCCGACAGGCGATCCTGCCCACCGCGCGCCATGAGCCTATCATCGCCCCCATGGCCGAATAGCCGGTTGTTGCCATCCAGCCCCGAGAGCAGATCGGTCAATGCCGTGCCATGCAGGCGATCCTGCCCCGCCCGGTCCACCAAAGTCGCGCCATTCAGGAAGGTGCCGGGGGCGCGGTCATCCGCCCACCAGGCTGCGATGCCATCACGAAACGCCTCCACCGCGCGGGCGCGCGCGCTGTCCTCGGCATAGGCACTGTCCCAGATGCCCCAACTGCCATAGCGCCCGCCTTCGCCAAAATCGGAGAAATGCGCCAGAAGCCCGCCACCATTCTCGCGCCACAGCGCGAAATACTCGGCATAAAGCGCCTCAAACCCCGGATGGCGCACCAGTTCGGTGAAAAATGCAGTTTGTGCCGGGTCTTGCGCCCCGCCAAACAGCCCATCCAGATCGACGATATGCTGGCCACCCTCATAGGCCTCCAACTGCCAACCCAAGTCCTCCGCCACCTGCGCGTGATAGGCGATGGTCGCGCCCAGATTGGCCAGCGTGTCAAAGCCATCGCCCGAGCGGAGCCAGTCGATTGCGGCGGTGAACCCGGCCTCTCCGGCAGCGATCCAGTCGGCCAGCTGCGCCTCCATCGCCTCGCTGGCCAGCGAGCCGCCGAAATACGGCGCAATGGCATAAATATGGAAAGGCGCGTCGCGGGGCGGCGTGCCGCCCGCCGCCACATAATCCGGCGTATCCAAAGCGTAATGCTCCAGCCCTTGCCACCCGGCCTGAGTCGCAAACACATTCAGCGCGCGGGTGCCGGTCTCTGCGCCAAAAACTTCGGCCACGATCCCGGCCATCTGGGCGGCCCGCATGCCATACCATTGCATCCAGCCGCCTTCCGCTTCGGCCCCCCAAAGCCGTGCCGCCTCGGCCTGCGCAAAATGCGCCTGAGTGAAGCCCCAGTTCCACACCTCGTTCGACAGCTCGAACCGGGCCACAAGACCGGGGGCCAGATGGTCGCGCACATAGGTCACGAAGGCGCGGATATAGGCATCGCTGGCCATATGCGGCAGGGTGAACCACGGGTCGGCGCGGGTCTGATTGGCCAAGGCCACCATGACTTCGACAGAGGCACCGCGATCATCCTCGCCCATCACCGTGTCGCGGGCGGCATCAAAGGGGCGGCGATCCTCCCAATCCACAAGGGTGGAATTGTTGGTCGCCATCCAGTCCATGAAGCGCAGGGCGCGAAACCCTTCAATTTTTTCAATGAATTCCGGGGTGAAGATGACGCCGTCCCCGATCAGCTCGCTGTCCTGTTCATTGTAAAGCCGGATGTCGCGCATATAATCGCCGCTTCCCGCCGGATCGGTGGAGAGGATGGAGATTTGCAGCATCTGCCCGGCTTCCAGCCGGAAGATGATGCGCCCGTCCTCCTGTGACAGGATCTGGTCGGGGCTGATAAAGCCCAGCTCGATCTCGCCCGCACCCTGCCAATCCAGCACATAGGTGCCTGCGGGCACATGGCCGCCAGTGAACAGAATGGTCGAAACCCGCTCGAACGGGGCGGCGCTGCCATCCTGCGTGAAGCCACGCACCCAGCCTGCCGCGTCCAGATCCAGCAGCGCCGCCTGCCCGGTGTCAAAGACACCCTCGCTTTGCGTGTACCAGGGCCGCGACTGGCGGAACAGGTTCACGAAGGGGAAGGCGGTCGTCCAATCCACAAGCCCATGCAGATTGGTTCCAAGCGAGGGGCCGGGCATCCTGCGTCTCCTGTCCTGACACCGGCAACAAAGCATGAAACCCTTAAGCATTGGTGAGCGGCGATCTGGCGCGCATCGGGCCGCCTTGGCACTGGACCTTCGCGCCCCGATCGGTCATAGAAAGGCAAACAGCCTGCGGAGCTTGCCCATGTATTTCCTCAAGCGTCTTGTCACCTGGTGGAACAGCCAGACGCTCGGCACCCAGATTTTCACCGCCCGCAAAGGGGTGAAGGTGGGGGAGGATGATCAGGGCAACATCTATTACGAGACCCGTGACGGCAAACGCCGCTGGGTGATCTTCAACGGCGAGGCCGAGGCCAGCCGCGTGTCGCCCGATTGGCATGGCTGGCTGCACTTCACCTGGGATCAGCCGCCGACCAAGGCCCCGCTGACCCATAAGGCCTGGGAGCAGCCGCATCAGGAAAATCTGACGGGCACGCTGGCCGCCTATGCGCCTGCCGGGTCGATCCGCAAGGGCGCACCGGTCGCACGCGCGGATTACGAGGCCTGGCAGCCTGAATAAGGCAGCCGGAGGAGGCGTCATGGCGGAAAATACCACCGAAGTTCTGGCGGGCGGCGCGGTTCTGGCCGTAGCCATCGGCTTTCTGGTCTTTGCGGCGCAGGGCATGGGGCTGGGCGGCAGCGGCGGCACCTATGATCTGACGGCTTCGTTCCAGTCGGCAGAAGGCATCAAGGTGGGCACCGATGTGCGGCTGGCTGGTGTGAAGGTCGGCACGATTTCCAAGCTCGACCTCAACCCGCAAACCTTCTACGCCGATGCCACGCTGACCCTGCGCGAGACGGTGCAACTGCCGCAGGATTCGGCGGCGCTGGTGTCTTCCGAAGGCCTTCTGGGCGGCAATTACGTCGAACTTCGCCCCGGTGGCGCGGTCGAGGTGCTGGCGGCTGGCTCCGAGATCGAGGATACTCAAGGCTCCGTCAGCCTGATCGGCCTCTTGATGAAATTCGTCGGCAGCAGCGCCGAAGACGCGTTGCAGCAATGAAGGCCCTCGGCGCGCTTGTCCTGATGCTGGCGGCCGTGCCCGCCATGGCGCAAGAGGTGACCTCGGCCCCCGGTGGCATCCTGCGTTGGCTGGACAAGGTGACGGGCGAAACCGCTGATATAGAACTGGCCGATGGCCAATCGGCGCTGTCTGGCCGCCTGACCATTCAACTGGACGAATGCCGCTACCCCACCGCCAACCCCGCGTCCGATGCCTTCGCGCATCTGACGGTGATGGAGGAAGGGCAGGGCGCGCCCGCGTTTTCCGGCTGGATGGTGGCCTCCAGCCCGGCGCTCTCGGCGCTGGAACATCCGCGCTATGATGTCTGGGTGCTGCGCTGCCTGACGCCGGACCAGCCGGAACTGGAAGTCACGCCGCCCCCCGCCAGTGACGAGGATTTTGAGGCCCCGCAAGAGGGTTAAGCGAAGGCCGCTTCGCCCTCCAAGGCCTCGGCCAGCCGCGCCTGATAGGCCGCGCGGCTGATCTCCACCCCGCCAAGGCTCGCCAGATGCGGCGTCAGGAACTGGGTGTCGAGCAGCACGAAACCGCGCGCCCGCAACCGTTCCACCAGATGCGCCAGCACGATCTTGGAGGCCGAGCGGCGGCGCGAGAACATGCTTTCGGCAAAGAAGGCCCGCCCCAGCGTCACGCCATAGGTGCCGCCTTTGAGCAGGCCATCTTCCCACAGTTCCAGACTATGCGCATGCCCCATGCGATGCAGCGCCAGATAGAGCTGAAAAATCTGCGCATTGATCCAGGTCTCGGGCCGGTCGGCACAGCCCGCCACCACGCCCGCAAAATCGCGGTTCGCCATGATCTCGAACCCGCCGCGCCGCATCTCCTTGGCCAAGGATCGCGAGATGTGAAACCCGTCCAGTGGCAAGACCCCGCGCCGCCGCGGCTCCACCCAATGCAGGCCCTCGGCCCCTGCACTGTCTGCCATGGGAAACACCCCCATGGCATAGGCGCGCAACAATAGCTCGGGCGTGATGTCAGATGACAAAAGGAGGCTCCGGTCAAACCCGCGCCCCCTTTCATCTGTTCATAAATATCCCACGGGGGCCCGGGGGTGTGAAACCCCCGGACATATCCGCATGCGCGGCGCCTCGGGGGGGGGAACCCCGGCACCTCACATCAAAGCACCGGGGACAGGATCAGGCAAACTGCTCCGCCAGCCATTTTTCCAGCCAGTGAATGTTATACTCACCGCTTTGAATATCCGGCTCGGCCAGCAGCATGTGGAACAATGGCACCGAGGTTTCCACCCCGTCGATGATCAGCTCTGACAGCGCCCGCTTCAGACGCGCCAGCGCCTCCGGCCGGTCGCGGCCATGCACGATCAGCTTGCCGATCAGGCTGTCATAGTAAGGCGGGATCGAATAGCCGCCATAAAGCGCCGAATCCATCCGCACGCCCAGGCCGCCGGGGGCGTGGAACACTTTCACCTTGCCGGGGCAGGGGGCGAAATTGGGCAGGCGCTCGGCATTGATCCGCACTTCGATGCAATGGCCGTTGATCTCCAGATCCTGCTGGCCAAAGGACATCGGCAGGCCCGAGGCCACGCGGATCTGCTCGCGCACCAGATCGACGCCAAAGATGCCTTCCGTCACAGGATGTTCCACCTGAAGCCGGGTGTTCATCTCGATGAAATAGAACTTGCCGTCCTCATAGAGGAATTCGATCGTACCCGCGCCGATATATTTCAGCTTGCGCATCGCGCTGGCGCAAACCTCGCCGATCTCGGCGCGCATGGCCGGAGTGATGCAGGGGCCGGGGGCCTCCTCGAACACCTTCTGGTGGCGGCGCTGCAACGAGCAGTCGCGTTCACCCAGATGCACCGCATTGCCGCGCCCGTCGCCAAAGACCTGAATCTCGATGTGACGCGGCTTTTGCAGGTATTTCTCGATATAAACCTCGTCATTGCCGAAGGCCGCCTTGGATTCGCTGCGCGCGGTGCGGAAGGCGATCTCCAGATCCTCGGGCGATTTCGCGACCTTCATGCCGCGCCCGCCGCCGCCAGCCGTGGCCTTGATGATGACCGGATAGCCGATCTCTGCCGCCACTTTCAGCGCGGCCTCCACATCCGGCACGCCACCGTCAGAGCCCGGCACCACGGGAATGCCCAGTTCCTTGGCGGTTTCCTTGGCGGTGATCTTGTCGCCCATGATGCGGATATGCTCCGCGGTCGGGCCAATGAAGGTCAGGCCATGATCCTGCAAGGCCTGTGCGAAGCTGGCGTTTTCCGACAGGAAGCCATAGCCGGGATGCACGGCTTGCGCGCCGGTGATCTCGCAGGCCGAGATGATGGCCGCCTTGTTCAGATAGCTTTGCCCCGAGGGGGCAGGCCCGATGCAGACCGATTCGTCAGCCATGCGCACATGCATGGCATCGGCATCGGCTGTGGAATGCACCGCCACCGATTTCACGCCCATCTCGCGGCAAGCGCGGATCACCCGCAGGGCAATCTCGCCCCGGTTGGCGATCAGGATTTTCTCGAACATCTGGGTCAAGGGCGCGGCCTCACTCGATGATCAGCAGGGGGGCGCCGAATTCGACGGGGGTGCCGTCCGACACCAGAATGCGCTTCACCGTGCCCGCGCGCGGGGCAGGGATGTGGTTCATGGTCTTCATCGCCTCGATGATGAGGACGGTCTGGCCTTCTGCCACGGTGCTGCCAACGGCGACAAAGGGCGTAGCGCCCGGTTCTGCGGCCAGATAGGCGGTGCCGACCATGGGCGAGGTCACTGCGCCCGGATGCTGCGCCGGGTCTTCCGGCGCGACAATGTCGCTCAGGACCAGCAGGCCGCCGGG
>CALKAA010000418.1 GCA_937983495.1 uncultured Gemmobacter sp.
CGAGATTGGTCAGTGACTGGAGTTCAGACGTGTGCTCTTCCGATCTGGCCTGCTGCCCCCAACGTGGGAAGGGGTCGGCCAGCCCTTCCCATCGCGCGGGCTTGAAGGCGGTCTCGGGCACCAAGGCCGCGTCCAGCGCCGCCCGCAAACCCGCCTCATCCATGCCTGCGCCAATGAAAACAAGCTCTTGCCGCCGGTCGCCCCAAATATCATCCCATTTGCGCGCCACCTCGGCCAGCGCATCGGGGTGTTGCGGCCAGCGCCCCTTTGGCACCGCCGCCCACCAGCGACCCAAAGGCGCCACCGATGACACAGCCCCCGCCAACGAAAACTCCGCCACCCAATCGGGCCGCGTCGCCAGCCAGAAATGCCCCTTGGCGCGGATCACACCGGGCAAATCGCCATTCAGCAGCGCATGAATTCGCGCCGGATCAAACGGCCGCCTTGCGCGATAGACGAAACTGGAAATCCCGTATTCCTCGGTCTCTGGCGTGTGGTCGGCAAAGCCATACAATTCCTTCGCCCACATCGGATGTTCCTGCGCGCGGTCGAAATCGAACAGCCCGGTGTCAAAGATCGCATCCCCCGGCACCATCGAGTGATCGGTTTCGATCACCCGCGCATCGGGGTTCAGCGCCCGGATGATCTGCCGCGCGGCCAGCACGCGCTCAGGCCCCGCATCGCGGCATTTGTTCAGCACGATCACATTGGCAAATTCGATTTGCTCGGTCAGCAGGGTGACCAGCGTGCGCGCGTCCTGTTCGCCCAGACTTTCGCCGCGATCCGCCAGAAAATCATGGCTGGAGAAATCCTTCAGCAGGTTGATGGCATCCACCACCGTCACCATGCAATCCAGCCGCGCCACATCTTGCAGGCTTTCGCCCGCCTCATCGCGAAAATCAAAGGTCGCCGCCACCGGCAGCGGCTCGGCAATCCCGGTCGATTCAATCAGCAGATAGTCAAACCGCCCCTCTGCCGCCAGCCGCCGCACCTCGGTCAGCAGATCATCGCGCAGCGTGCAGCAGATGCAGCCATTCGTCATCTCCACCAGCTTTTCCTCGGCGCGGGACAGTTCCGCCCCCTCGCGCACCAGATCGGCATCAATATTCACTTCACTCATGTCATTCACGATCACCGCCACCCGGCGCCCGTCGCGATTGTTGAGGATATGATTCAGAAGCGTGGTTTTTCCGGCGCCCAGAAAGCCGGACAGCACGGTGACAGGAAGGCGGGAATCAGATGGGCGGGGGTCGGCCATGGCGTCACATCCTTGCAATGTTATAGCATAACATTACAGAGGCGCGAAAAGCGGGGCAAGAGCCCCGCGTCTCAGATCACGCGCACCCCGGCGGCAATCCGCGCGGCCTGCTCCTCCCAATGCTGGTGGTTCAGCACCCCGCCCGCGCGCCGCACCTCGGCAATCGCGGCGCGGTCCACCGTGGCAATCGCCCAGCCGGGCTGGTTCATCGGGGTTTCGGTGAAAATCCCGGTTTCGGGAAAGCCAAGGTCAGGCGGGCCATAGATCGCCGCCGCGCCCACGTTCTCATCCACCGCCGGGCAAAAGTCGCACAGGCCCACCGTGGGGGCATGCACCACCACGCATTGATTCTCCAGGGCGCGTGCCATGCTGCCCACCCGCACGCGGGTAAAGCCGCGCAGGCTGTCAGTGCAAGATGGCACGAGCAATATCTCCGCCCCCGCCTCGACCAGCGCGCGCGCCAGCAGCGGAAACTCGCTGTCATAACAGGTCACGACACCCAGCCGCCCCAGCGGAGTGTCGAAAACCCGAAGGCCATGGCCCGGCTCCACAAACCATGTCTCGCGTTCAAAGCGAGTCATGATCTGCTTGTCCTGATGGCCCAGGATGCCGCCGGGGCCATAAAGCGTGGCGCGATTCACCGGGCGCGGGCCCGAACTGTATACGGCGTTACGCTTTGGGTCAGTCTGACCCTCGGAAGTGTATATATCGTTACCGTTTTCGGCCAAAAACACCGGGCCGGAGGTGCCCAGAATATGCACCCCAAACCGCGCTGCCAGCCTGCAATGCAGCGCATCGACCTGCGGTTTCCAGCGCGCGACCTCGTGCAAACAGGCCTCCAGATCGCCCGCCACATCGCGCCCACCCAGGCTGCCCAGCTCCATCGCGCCATATTCGGGAAAGACCAAAAGCTCTGCGCCACGGCCCGCCGCCTCGCTCACCCAAGCGGTGATCTTGGCGGCGTAGCTGTCGAATGTATCATGAAAATCAAGCGGATAGGCTGCAGAGGCAATGGTCACGCGGGTCATGATGGCTCCTGTCTTTGGGGCAATTTGCGCGGATTTGCGGCGGTCTGCATGCCCAAGCGCGACCTGCTACCACGCCAGCACGCCCTCATCCGCGCCCCCCGCCACCGCCTGCAAAAGCCAGTCCCGAAAGGCGATCAGCGGCGGATATGCCTCTGCGGAATGCGGCCAAACCAGATAGTAACTCCCCCGGCTCGGCACCGCCCCCCCCCAGGCATCCACCAATCTCCCATCCGCCAACTCCGCCTGCGCCAGGAATTCCGGCAGCAGCGCCACCCCCATGCCATAGATGGCCGATTGGATCATGGGCGCGAATTGGTCAAACAGCATCCCCAGTGGCGGATTGCCCGCAACCCCATGATATTGCAGCCAATCTGACCAGGCATCAGGCCGGGTTTCCAGTTGCAGCAACGGCAGGCCGATCAGATCGGCGGCGGTTTTCACCGGGTGGCTGGCCAGGAATCCGGGTGCCGCACAGGCCACCATGCGCTCGTCAAACAGCTTGGCAAAGCCCGCATCGGGCCAGGTCGCCTCGCCAAAATGGATCGCGGCGTCAAATCCTTCCTCGGCAAAATCAAACGGCCGCAGCCGCGTGCCCAGGTTGATCGTCACCCCCGGATGCGCCGCCAGAAACCGAGGCAGGCGCGGCGCCAGCCACCGCGTGCCAAAGGTCGGCAGGATCGACAGCGCCAGCGTCCCGCCCCCCGGCGCCGACCGCACCCGCATGGAGGCCCGGCTGATCAGGTCCATCGCCTTGGCCACATCCCGCGCATAGGCCAGCGCGTTCTCGGTCGGCACCAGCCGCCGCCCCTCGCGCCGAAAAAGCTGCACCCCCAACTGCGCCTCAAGGTTCTGAATGAGCCGCGACACCGCGCCCTGTGTCAGGCTCAGGTCATGGGCGGCGGCGAGGGTCGATCCGGTGCGGATCACGGATTCAAACGCCATCAGCAGCGAAACCGAGGGCAGCAGGCGGCGCGGGGTGGCCATGATCTATGCCTTTTACGCATTTTATAAAGCCAATCTATCGTTATCGCGCCGCAAAACAATCCCTTAAACACATATGCAAGTGATCCTCCGAAAGGCAGACAGATGGCCCTGAAACCGAAAGACGCCCCCGACCTTGGCCGCTTTGATTGGGAAGATGCGTTCCGGCTGGACGCGCAACTGACAGAGGACGAGCGCGCCCTGCGCGATGCCGCCCGTGCTTACGCCCAAGACAAGCTGCAACCCCGCGTCATCAAGGCCTTTGCCGAGGAATCGACCGATCCGGCGATCTTCCGCGAAATGGGCGAGATGGGCCTGCTGGGCGTGACCGTCCCCGAGGAATATGGCGGTCTGGGGGCCTCTTATGTGGCTTACGGCCTTGTGGCGCGCGAAGTGGAGCGCGTCGATAGCGGCTATCGCAGCATGATGTCGGTGCAATCCAGCCTCGTGATGTATCCGATCTACGCCTATGGGTCTGAGGATCAGCGCCGCAAATACCTGCCGAAACTGGCGAGCGGCGAATGGATCGGCTGCTTTGGCCTGACCGAACCCGATGCAGGCTCGGACCCGGCGGGGATGAAGACGGTCGCCCGCAAGACCGCCAATGGCTATGTGCTGAACGGGTCCAAGATGTGGATCTCCAACGCGCCGATCGCCGATGTTTTCGTGGTCTGGGCGAAATCCGAGGCGCATGGCGGCAAAATTCGCGGTTTCGTGCTGGATAAGGGCATGAAAGGTCTGTCGGCGCCGAAGATCGGGGGCAAGCTCTCTCTCCGCGCTTCGGTGACCGGCGAGATCGTGATGAAGGATGTCGAGGTGGGCGAGGACGCGCTGCTGCCCAATGTCGAGGGGCTGAAAGGCCCGTTCGGCTGCCTCAACCGCGCTCGCTATGGCATCAGCTGGGGCGTGCTGGGCGCGGCGGAGTTCTGCATGCAGGCCGCGCGGCAATATGGTTTGGACCGCAAGCAGTTCAACAAACCCATTGCCGGAACGCAGCTTTACCAGTTGAAACTGGCCAATATGCTGACAGAGATCAGCCTTGGCCTGCAAGCCAGCCTGCAAGTGGGCCGCCTGATGGATGCCGCCAATGCCGCGCCCGAGATGATCTCCATCGTCAAGCGCAACAATTGCGGCAAGGCGCTCGACATCGCCCGCTGGGCCCGCGACATGCATGGCGGCAACGGGATTTCCGAGGAATTTCAAGTCATTCGCCATATGGTGAACCTGGAGACCGTGAACACCTATGAAGGCACGCATGACGTTCACGCCCTGATCCTGGGCCGCGCTATCACCGGCCTTCAGGCGTTTTTCTAAGCAGCGCGGGGTTCCGAATTTTCGTCGAAAATTCGGGGCCTCACTCCCAAGCGACAGGACAGGGCATGGATCGCGCCGACATCGTTCACGACAACTTCCTGCGTCGCGTTCCGGCGCGGGATCTTCCGCATGGCCGCGCCCCTTCGGGGGCGCTTTCGGCGTTTCAGGCGGTGGAGATTTACCGTGCCGCCTGCCTCTCGCGCGCGCTGGATCGGCAAAGCCGGGTGATGCAGCGGGCGGGGCAGGGGTTTTATACCATCGGCTCCTCGGGGCATGAGGGGCTGGGGGCCGTGGCCGCTGCCTTGCGCCCCACCGATATGGCCTTTCTGCATTACCGCGACGCGGCCTTCCAGATCGCACGCAGCCGCCAGGTGCCGGGGCAAAGCATTGCCTGGGATATGCTTTTGTCCTTCGCGGCGTCTAGCGAAGACCCGATTTCGGGCGGGCGGCACAAGGTTCTGGGCTCCAAGGCGCTGAACATTCCGCCGCAAACCTCGACCATCGCCTCGCATCTGCCCAAGGCAGTGGGGGCGGCCTATGCCATTGGCGCGGCGCGCCGCCATCGGCCCGAACATGCCGAATTGCCCGAGGATGGGATCGTCTATTGCAGCTTTGGCGATGCATCGGCCAACCACTCCACCGCGCAGGGTGCCTTCAACGCGGCACAATGGACCAGCTATCAGGGTATTCCGCTGCCCTTGCTGTTTGCCTGTGAGGATAATGGCATCGGTATTTCGACAAAGACTCCAAAGGGTTGGATCGCGGCCAGCTTCCAAAACCGCCCCGGTTTGAAGTATTTCGCCTGCGACGGGCTGGATATCTTTGACACTTTCGCCACCGCGCAAGAGGCCGCGCATTATGTGCGGACCCGGCGCAAACCGGCCTTTCTGCATATCCGCACCATCCGGCTGTATGGCCATGCCGGGGCCGATATGCCCACGACCTACCTGCCGCGCGAGGAAGTGGAGGCCGAGGAGGCGCAAGACCCGCTGCTGCATATGGTGCGGGGCCTCGATCAGATCGGCGCGATGGCCCCGGACGCCGCCTTGCAGGTCTATACCGAGACCAATGCCCGCGTGGCCCGCATCGCGGCCGAAGCGGTGACGCGGCCGCGGCTGCGCGACGCCAAGGGGGTCATGGCCTCGCTGATCCCGCCCAAGCGCGCCTGCAAGCCGACCAATGGTCCTTCGCCCGAGGCACGGTCGCAGGTTTTCGGCAGTGATCTCAAACAGATGGCAGAGCCGCAGATCATGTCGCGCCTCATCAACTGGGCACTGACCGATCTGATGCTGAGCCACCGCGAGATCGTGATGATGGGCGAGGATGTGGGCCGCAAGGGCGGCGTTTACGGTGTCACCCAGAAATTGCAGGCCCGTTTCGGCGCGGATCGCATGATCGACACGCTGCTGGATGAGCAAAGCATTCTGGGCCTTGCCATCGGCATGGCGCAGAACGGGTTCATTCCCATGCCGGAGATCCAGTTCCTCGCCTATCTGCACAATGCTGAAGATCAACTGCGCGGCGAAGCGGCGACGCTGCCCTTCTTCTCCAACGGCCAATATACCAACCCGATGGTGCTGCGGATTGCGGGCTTGGGCTATCAGAAAGGCTTTGGCGGGCATTTCCACAATGACAATTCGGTGGCGGTGCTGCGCGACATTCCGGGGCTGATCCTCGCCTGCCCGTCCAACGGGGCGGATGCCGCACGGATGCTGCGCGAATGCGTGCGTTTGGCACGCGAGGAACAGCGGCTGGTGGTGTTCCTGGAGCCCATCGCGCTGTATCCGATGCGCGACTTGCATGGGGACAAGGATGGCGGCTGGATGCAGACCTATCCCGACCCGTCCGAGGTCATCCCCTTCGGCCAGGTGGGCTGCCATGGTGCGGGTGAGGATCTGGCGATTGTCACCTTTGGCAATGGCGTCTACCTGAGCCGTCAGGCCGAGCCGGCGCTGGCGGAGGCCGGAATCAAGGCGCGCATCATCGACACGCGTTGGCTTTCGCCCCTGCCGAAAGTGGCGCTGACCGAGGCCGTGCAGGGCGCAAAGCGCATTCTGATCGTGGATGAAACCCGCCACACCGGCGGCATGGCCGAGGCGCTGATGGCGCATTTCCACGAGGCTTGCCCCGGCATCCCGCTGGCGCGGGTGACGGCGGAGGACAGTTTCATCGCCACCGGCCCGGCCTATGCCGCCACCATGCCCTCTCGCGACAGTATTCTGGCCGCCGCACAGGAGATCTGCGCATGAAAACCGCTGTGGTGATCTGCCCCGGTCGGGGCACCTATACGAAAACCGAGCTGGGGGTGCTGGGGCGGCACTTTGCCGACAAGGGCTTGCTGGCCAATTTCGATGCGCGGCGCGCGGCGGCGGGGCAGGAAACGCTGTCGGCGCTGGATGGTGCGGCAAGCTATTCGGTGGCCAAGCACACGCGGGGCGACAATGCCTCGGCCCTGATCTACGCTGCCACGCTGGCCGATTTCCGCGCGATCGAGGGCGTGGAGGTGGTGGCGGTGACCGGCAATTCGATGGGCTGGTATTCGGCGCTGGCCTGCGGCGGGGCGCTCACGCCCGAGGGCGGGTTCGAGGTGGTGAACACCATGGGCACGCTGATGCAGGAACGGCTGATCGGTGGGCAGTTGATCTACCCCTTTCTGGGCGAAGATTGGCGGCCCGACCCTGCCCGCAAGGCCGAGTTGATGGCGCTGGTCGCGCGCATTCCCGGCCTTGCCTTGTCGATTGATCTGGGCGGCATGCTGGTGCTGGCGGGCGAGGAGCCTGCGCTGAAGGCTTTCGAGGCGGCGGTGCCGGTGGTGCAGGGGCGTTTCCCCATGCGACTGGCCAATCATGCGGCCTTCCATACCGCCCTCCAGACCCCCGTGGCCGAGGCCGGGCGCGCGCGCCTTGCTTCGGGGCTGTTCGGCCAGCCGAGCCTGCCGATGATCGACGGGCGGGGCCATATCTGGTGGCCCGGAGCCTGCGATACGCAAGCCCTGTGGGATTACACGCTGGGGCATCAGGTGGTGGAGCCTTATGATTTCACCAAGGCCATCACCCATGCCGCGCGCGAATTCGCGCCCGATCTGTTCATCGTCACCGGCCCCGGCACCACTTTGGGTGGGGCGGTGGCGCAAAGCCTGATCCTCGCCGATTGGCGGGGGATGGCGTCGAAAGCCGATTTCCAACACATTCAGGAAACCGCGCCGTGCCTCGTCTCGATGGGGATGGACACGCAGCGCAAACTGGTCACCAAGGGAGACTGACATGACCCATGCCGACGTTTTGCAAGCCGCAGGCCTCAGCGCCGCAGAGCTGACCGGGGGCACGCTGGCCGTGCATTCGCCCATTGACGGTGCGCTGGTTGCCCATGTGCATGAGACGAACCCCGCCGACATGCCCGGCATCATTGCCAGATCGCAGGCGGCCTTCCGGGCATGGCGCACGGTTCCGGCCCCGCGCCGGGGCGAGCTGATCCGTCTGCTGGGCGAGGAGCTGCGCGCGGCCAAAGCCGAGTTGGGCGCGCTGGTCACGCTGGAGGCGGGCAAGATCACCTCTGAAGGCCTGGGCGAAGTGCAAGAGATGATCGACATCTGCGATTTCGCGGTGGGCCTGTCGCGCCAGATCTATGGCCTGACCATCGCGTCTGAGCGGCCCTCGCATCGCATGATGGAAACCTGGCACCCGATGGGGCCCTGCGGCGTGATTTCGGCCTTCAACTTCCCCGTAGCGGTCTGGTCGTGGAACGCCGCCCTCGCTCTGGTTTGCGGTGATCCGGTGATCTGGAAACCCTCCGAGAAAACCCCGTTGACCGCCATGGCCAGCATGAAAATCATGGAGCGTGCATTGGCCCGCTTTGGTGACGCGCCCGAGGGGCTGGTGCAACTGGTCGTCGGTGGCCCCGCCATCGGCGAGGCGCTGGTGAACTCGAAAGACGTGCCGATCATCTCCGCCACCGGATCGACCCGGATGGGCGGCATCGTCGGCCCGAAAGTGGCCGCGCGTTGGGGCCGCCCGATCCTCGAACTGGGCGGCAACAACGCCATGATCGTGGCGCCTTCGGCCGATCTCGACATGGCGGTGCGCGCCATCGTCTTTTCGGCCGTTGGCACCGCGGGCCAACGCTGCACCACGCTGCGCCGCCTGATCGCGCATCATTCGATCAAGGCAGACCTCGTGGCGAAACTCGCCAAGGCCTATGCCAGCCTGCCCATCGGCGACCCGCGCGCTGCCGGCACGCTGATCGGCCCGCTGATCGACGAGGCCAGCCGCGCCCGCATGCTGGCGCAGATCGACAAGGCCCGGGCCGAGGGCGGCACGGTCCATGGTGGCACCAAGGCAGAAGGTGTCCCCGGTGGTGCCTATGTCTCCCCCGCGCTGATCGAGATGCCCGCCCAAACCGAATCAGTGCGCGAAGAAACCTTCGCCCCCATCCTCTATGTCCTGGGTTACGAAACCCTTGACGAGGCCATTGCCCTGCAAAATGACGTGCCGCAGGGGCTTTCTTCTTGCATTTTCACGCTGAACCTGCGCGAGGCCGAGACCTTCCTCTCGGCGGCGGGTTCGGATTGCGGCATTGCCAATGTGAATATCGGCCCCTCGGGTGCCGAGATCGGCGGTGCCTTCGGCGGCGAGAAGGAAACCGGCGGCGGGCGCGAAAGCGGATCGGACGCCTGGAAGGGCTATATGCGCCGCCAGACCAACACCATCAATTATGGTGCGACGCTGCCCTTGGCGCAGGGCGTGAAGTTCGATTTCTAAGCCCCATCGGCGCGGTTGGCATTCTGCCCGCCGCGCCGGTATTTTGCCGACAAAACGCTTCACTTCGGGCGGTCTGTCCGGCGCAATCGGCAAACCTGTCTTTTAGCCTGAAACGGTAAGACACGTTCAGCGGACAGGAAATTCCCATGTCATTCAACAAGATCGCGGTTCTGGGCCTTGGCAAGGTGGGCCATCTGGCGGCCGAGCTGCTGGTGGAAAGCGGCTTCACCGTCACCGGCATTGATGCGCGCGAGACGCAGGCACCCTTTGCCACCAAAACTGTCGATCTGTCGGATGCCGCCGCGCTGAAAGCGGCGCTGGAGGGGCAGGAGGCCGTGCTGTCCTGCCTGCCCTATCACCTGAATATCGGCGTCTCCACCGTCGCCCATGGGCTTGGCCTGCATTACTTTGACCTGACGGAAGATGTGCCCACCACCAAACATATTCGCGCGCTGGCCAAGACCTCCAAAGGGCTGATGGCCCCGCAATGCGGCCTTGCGCCGGGCTTCGTGGGGATCGTCGCCGCCGATCTCGCGAACCAGTTCGACGCCGTGCGCTCGATCAAGCTGCGCGTCGGTGCCCTGCCGCAAAATCCCACAGGTCTTCTGGGCTATGCCTTCAACTGGTCGCCCGAAGGCGTGGTGAACGAATATCTGAACGATTGCGAGGTGATCGAGGAAGGCGTGCTGAAAACCGTTTCGGCGATGGAGTGGACGGAGGCGGTCTATATCGACGGCATGCAGCTCGAGGCCTTCACCACCTCGGGCGGCCTCGGCACCATGTGCGAAACCTATCTGGGCCGGATCGAGAACCTCGATTACAAGACCATGCGCTATCCCGGCCATGTGAAGTTGATGAACTTCTTCTTCCACGAGCTTCTGATGCGCGAAAACCGCGCCGAGGCGGGGCGTATCCTGACCAATGCCAAACCCCCGGTGGAGGAGGATGTGGTTTACGTCCATGTCGCTGCCGAGGGCAAAACGGGCGGCCAGCTGCGCCGCAAGGAATTTGTCCGCAGCTATTACCCC
>CALKAA010000419.1 GCA_937983495.1 uncultured Gemmobacter sp.
CGCCAGGTCGAGCCAGCCGCCACGCCGGGCGAGGTCTTCCCCCGGGGTTTCCACCCCCACCGCCATGCCGGCGCGGAAGCCAAGCGAGCGGCGCGCGCGCCAGAGGTCGCGGCGCAGATGCAGGCCGGAGCGGCTGATCTTGGTGATCGGCGTCAGCAGCGGCAGGTGCCCGGCCCATTTGCGCTGCATCGCGCGGTAGCACTCGACGTAATCGGGGCCAAGCGCGCCGTGGAAGCGATCATTGTGGATGCAGGGCAGGCTGGTGGCCCAGGCACCGAGGCCGCGGCTGCGGGCCTCTGTCACGATGTCGGTGCCATACATGTGCCAGCCGGGCAGGCTTTCGTCAAAGCGCAGGCCTGACGAGCGGCGCAGCACGATCAGCATCTCGTCATAGCTTTGCACGGGTTGCGGCTGTTGCGCGACATGCCCGACGATCTGCCCGAGTGAAGAGGACCAGACCGGGCCGTGATGCGTGCCATCAAGCCCGACGCCAAAGGCCCCGATCAGCGCCCAGTTCGGGTCGAGCGCGGCGACTTCGGCGATGCGGGCGCGCAAGAGCGCGTCCCAGCCCAGGGGCAGGAACACATCCTGATGGGCAAAGACCACGATGGGGGCGGAGGTCGCATCCAGCGCGCGGTTATAGGCGGCGGCGGCAGAAGGTGCCCCCCATTCGCTGTGCAGGGACATATGGGCGAGCAAAGGCGAGCGCGCCAGATTGGCGGCAAGGATGGGTTCGGAGTTGCAGGCGGCGGCCAGCACCAGATCAGACATTGCCAGCCCCCCGGATCAACTGCGCCAGCTTGGCGGCCTCGCGGTCGACATCATGGCGCACCAACACGCGGGCGCGGGCGGCCTGGCCCATGCGGGTGAGTTCGTCATGCGGAGTATCGGCCAGCGTGTCGATGGCATCGGCCAGGGCCTGCACATCGCCCGCAGGCACCAGCCAGCCGGTTTCGCGGGTGACCAGTTCCGGCAGGCCCGCAATGGCGGTGGCGATCACCGGGCGGGCGGCGGCCATGGCCTCCATCACCACCATCGGCAGGCCCTCGGCGAAGGAAGGCAGGATCAGCGCCTGCGCCTCGTTCAGGGCGTTGCGCACCTGATCCTCGGCCAGCCAGCCGGTGAGGGTGACGTGGCGGCGCAGGGTGTGCAGGTCGATCATCGCCTCCATCTCGCCGCGCAATTCGCCGTCACCGACCAGGGTGATATGCAAGCCGGGGTTCAGCCGGGCGGCGATGGCGATGGCCTCGATCAGCAGGGGGAAGCCCTTCTGTTCGGAAAAGCGGCCAATGGCGACCAGCCGCAGCTTGGGCGGCAGGGGCGTTGGGGTGGCAAAGCGCCCCGGTTCGATGCCGCAATGGATAACCTTGAGGCGCGGCCAGGCCTGCACGCCGGTCCAGCGGCAAAGCTGGCTGCGGCCAAAGCTGGAGACCGCGACGGTAAAGGCGGCACGGCTGGATTTCTCGCCCAGCGACAGGGCGCGCGGGGCGTCGAATTCCTCGGGGCCATGCACGGTGTAAGACCAGCGCGGCCCGCCAAGGATATGGGCCAGACAGGCGACGGTGGCCGAGTTGGTGCCGAAATGCGCGTGCAGATGGGTGATCTGCAAATCAGCGCAGCGGCGAGCCACGGTGGCGGCCTCGAACAGGTAGATCAGATGCTTGAGCCGCAGCCGCGCCCGCCCCCCCATGCGCCATGTGGTTGCAAGCGCCTGCGCGCTGCGGATCGGATGGCGCAGCGCGGTGGTCAGCCCGCCCATCAGCAGGGCCAGCTTGCCCCGCTCCAGCACATGTTCGGTGAGCCGGTCTTCGGCCTTGTCATCGGGGTCTTTCAGACTGCGCCTGTCGGATCGCATGGCAAAGCGGTGAATCTCGAACCCCTGCCGCTCCAGCGCGTGAATTTCGCGTCGGATGAAGGTGTGCGACGGGCGCGGGTAGGTGTTGACGAGATACGCAATCTTCAAGATCAGGGTCCGGCTGGCCAGTGGAATCTGCATAGCAGCAATGGCGGTCTGACAGAAGGTTGTGGCCGAAGAATGGCATGATTGACCGGCGCACGGGGCGGCCCTAGGGTCGCGCGCATGACTGATGCCCGATCCCCCCTGTTTTCCCGTGTTTTGCGGGGCTCTGCCCTGACGGCGGGGTCTTATGCCATCACTCAGGCATTGCGGCTTGCCTCGAACCTGATTCTGGCGCGGTTGTTGTTCCCCGAGGCCTTTGGCCTGATGGCGCTGGTGTCGGTGTTTCTGGTCGGTCTTGCGATGTTTTCGGATGTGGGGATCGGACCTGCCATTTCGCAGAGCCCGCGCGGGGACGAGCCGGATTTTCTGGATACCGCCTGGACGGTGCAGGTGTTGCGCGGGGTGATTCTGTGGCTGGCGACCTGTCTGCTGGCCTGGCCTGCGGCGCAGCTTTATGATGCGCCAGAGCTGATGCAGCTTTTGCCGGTGGCCGGGCTGACGCTGCTGATCGGCAGTTTCAACACCACGCGGATCGACACGGCGAATCGCCACCTGCTGTTGGGGCGGCTGACGGCGCTGGACCTGATCGCGCAGATCATCGGGATCGTGGCGATGGTGGTGCTGGCCTGGGCCATGCGCTCGGTCTGGGCGCTGGTGATCGGGGCGCTGATCGGCACGGTGGCCAAGCTGGTGCTGACGCATTTCGGCCTGCCGGGCCATCGCAACCGCTTTCGCTGGGAGCCGAGCGCGGGGCGGGAACTGGTGCATTTCGGCAAATGGATTTTCCTCTCCACCGCCTGCGGCTTTCTGCTGTCGCAGGGCGACAAGGCGATTCTGGGGGCCTATCTGCGGCTGGACGAGCTGGGGGTCTATAATATCGGGTATTTTCTGGCCTCGTTCCCGGTGCTGCTGGGCGGGGCGGTGACGGGGCGGGTGCTGATCCCGATCTATCGGGATCATCCGCCCTCGGCGAGCGCGGCCAATGCGGCGAAGCTGCGGCGGCTGCGCTTTGCGCTGACCGGCAGCATGTTGGGCCTGCTGGCGCTGATGGGGCTGGTGGGGCAGCCCTTGGTTGGGCTGATGTATGACGCGCGCTATTGGCATGCGGGGGTGATCGTGGTGGCGATTGCCTGTGTGCAACTGCCGCAGGTGATTGGCATGACCTATGACCAATCGGCCCTGGCAGCGGGGGATTCGCGCAATTACTTTCTTGTGATGGCGCTGCGGGCCGCGCTGCAAAGCCTGGCCTTCTGGGCGGGGGCGGCGACGTATGGTCTGATTGGTGCGTTGATCGGGCAGTTTTGCGCGCTGCTGCTGGCGCATGGGCCGATTGTCTGGCTGGCGGCGCGGCACAAGGCCTGGGATGCGCGGCATGATCTGGGCTTTGGCCTGCTGGCTTCGGCGATTCTGGCGCTGGTGCTGTGGTGGAATTGGGCGGCATTTTCAGGACTTTGACACGGCATTGCCCCGAAAGGGTTGAAGTCGCGCCCAGATTTCGCCCCATTCCCTGCATAGCGTTAACTCATCGGCAGTCGCGGGCCGGAAACAGAGGGCCGACCCGTGACTGTCGCAAGGTTGATCAGGCAGGAGATGCAGGCCATGGCGATCGGTGTGATGCTTTCGGGGATTTTCTCGGGCCTTGGCGGTGTCGTCTGGATGCTGGCGGCCGGTCATTCCGTTCTGCTGGCGCTGATCTGCTATCCGGTGCTGGGGCTGTTGGGCGCGGTGGCTTTCATTCTGCTGGCCACCCTGCGCCAGATGATGCCCGCCGCGCGCGGCGAAGATCTGCACCAGATGGAGCCAGCCACCCAAGGCTGAGACGGGTGATTGTCTGGCTGGCAGGAAACAGTTGGAAACCGCCTGATCACTGTCATTTAAATCAAATCGGAACCCGATTTCACAGCCCGGCACCGCGCCGGGCTTTTTTCATGGCCGAATCACTTTCTGCAACTGCGGCATGGTCTTTCTGCGTTATTCTCTCTAGGGTTGATCTGCGCTCAAATGTGGCATCATCTGGGTGAAGCTGTGACATTTTTTCCCCTCATTATCAGGGTAAACAGATGTGTAAGGTTACCAATCTGTGTCGCCAACTGCCCGGGCGAGCGGATAAAATGGCTTTTGGGGGCGTTACTTGTTGAGTGACCGCTATGTTCTGCAAATCGACCGGCCAAAGCCTTGAAACATGGGCTTTTGGTGAAGCTGCCACGGTATCGCCAGTCCGCCCTTGGGGCGGCAATGTTCACGGGTGACGGACAATGACAATCAGCTATTCGCGCTTTCAGGGCGCGCAACCTGTCATGCTCGATACCCTGCCGGCCCAAACGCGCCCAAGCCAGGCGCTGCCGCAACAGCCGATGCGCAAGGGGTTTTACCGAAACTACCTCAAGCGGGCGCTGGATGTGACGGCCATTCTGCTGGCCGCACCCATTGTGGTGCCGATCGTGGCGGCCCTGGCTTTCGCGGTGTCGCGGGATGGCGGCAAGGCCTTCTACACGCAGCAGCGTGTGGGGCGGCATGGCCGGGCCTTCCGCATGTGGAAGCTGCGCTCGATGGTGCCCGATGCGGATGAGCGGATGGAGGCCTATCTGGCCGCGAACCCGCTGGCCCGCGCCGAGTGGGACAAGACCCAGAAGCTGAAAAACGATCCGCGGATCACCTCTTTCGGACGGTTCCTGCGCAAAAGCTCGCTGGACGAGCTGCCGCAGCTTTGGAACGTGTTCATCGGCGACATGAGCCTTGTCGGCCCGCGCCCGATGATGCTGAACCAACAGGCGCTGTATCCGGGGCTGGCCTATTTCGCGCTGCGCCCCGGCATCACCGGCTATTGGCAGACGGCCGGGCGCAACCGCACGACCTTTGAGGCGCGGGCGGAATATGATGCGGTGTATGAAGAAAACCTGTCGCTGGCCACCGATGCGGCGATTTTGGTGCGCACGGTGGGCGTGGTGGTCAACGGCACGGGCTGCTGATCTGCGCCACATGACGTGAAAAAGCCGCTGCCAGATCGCCTCTGGCAGCGGCTTTTTGCGTTTCAGCAGACCAAGTTCAAAGCCCCAGTTTGGCAGCGAGTGGTAACTCTCGCAGGCGCTGCCAGAGGCGTTGCAACAGCGGTATGCGATAGGCCGGACGCAGTTTGAGATCGGGCAGCACGATGACCGGGCGAATATCCACCTCGCGCTGCATTTGCGCTGCCGAGCGCAGCACCGGGTTCATCAGATCCAGCACGAAGGCGAGACCAATCGAGGCCACCAATGCCCCGACCGTTCCCGCAATCGCCAGCTTCTTGCGCCCGCCGCCCGAGGGGTAGGGCGGTTCAACCGCGCGTTCCAGCAAGGTGAAATGCTCGGTCCGGTTTTCCTGCTCCAGTCGCAGAACGGTTTCGGCTTCGGTACGGCGCGCAGCGATGGCGGTGTATTGCGCCTGCAACTGCTCCAACTGGCGCTCATAGGCGCTGAGCGTGCGCTCCACCTCTGGCGATTGGGCCACGCGGGCCTCGATGGCGGCGCGCTGATCGGTCAGGGCTTGCGATTGCCGCTGCAACACAGCCTCTTGCGCGGCCAGCGCGTCGATCCGGCGGCGATCGGTCTCGCGCAGGCGTTCCTTGGCTTGCAGCGCGCTGCGTTCGGATTGCACGGCCAGCAAATCCTGCGCGATGCGGCGCAGATCGGTGTCCAGCGCGGTGATGGCAGCGGCACCGTCATTTTCCAGCGCGGCAAGATTGGCGTTTTTATAGGCGGCGATTTCAGCCTCCAAGGCGGCGATCTGCCCGGCGACGCGTCGCTCCTCGGAAGCGAAGAAATCCAGCGTTTCCTTGGCCTTGGTGGATTGCCGCTCGACCGAGAGGTCCAGCACGCCCTGTGCGAAATCATTGGCCAGCCGCGCCGCCTGTGCCGCCGACCCGAAGCGGGCGGTGATCATCAGCGCCGAAACGGGGGCTGAACTGCCAAAGGCGGCTTCGCCCGCGCCGGCGATGTTCTGGAAGGTCACCGAATTGCGCAAGATGTTGATCTGCTGATCCTCGGGCAGGCCGGGGGGGAACAGCGCGTGGCGTTCGGCCATGGCAAGCAGCGATTCACGGGTGGTCAGGCGTTGCTGGATGGCCTGGATATTGGCCGCGGTATCATTGCGGCGGGTGCTGTCAGCCCCTTCCTGCACGACGGGGCTTTGCACCTGAATGACCGAAATCGCCTCATACATCTGCGGGCGCGACAGGGCGAACATCGTGGCCAGAACCGCGCCCAGAAGGGTGAGGGCAGCAATCATCAGCTTGCGGCGGAACAGCAGGCCAAGAAATTCGTCAAGGGTTTGAATCGGGCCCATCGCGGCTCACTTCTTGCCGTAGCGGTAGCGGCGCAGACTGCGTTCCTGCGCACGGTTCAGGATAACACCCATCAGGGTGGTGCGGCCTTCGAACAGGCGCTCGCAACTGCGGATGTCTTCGGCTGTCGTGCGGGTGGCATCGGCGACCAGCAGCACGGCATCAACCTGCGGCAAGACCGAGATCACGTCATCAGAGCCCAGCGCAGGCGGCAGATCCAGCACCACGATGGAGGGGGCAAGGTGATCGACCACGGCGCGCAGGGTCTCGGCCGTTTGCGGGGCCAGCAGGGTTTCGGCGGGATTGGCCACCGGCTCGCCATTCAGGGCCAGCGCCAGATTGGGGCCGATGCGGCGCAGATGGCTTTCCAGCGGCTGATCGCCAGACAGCACTTCGCGCAGCGGTCCGGCAGGCACCCCGAGCAGATGCGCCAGATCGGGGTGGCGCAGTTCAAGGTCCAGCAACACGGTGCGACAGGAGGGCACGCGGGCCAGCGACAGCGCCAGATTGGCCGCGACAAGGCTTTTGCCGCAGCCATGGGTGGGCGAGGTCACGGCGATGCGCGACCAGCCGCGTTCCTGCATGGCTTGCAGGAGGCGGGTGCGCAGCATGTCGAATTGCGAGGTCACGGCGTGCTGGTCGGGTTCTGGAAACAGACCGTTTCCGGCCAGAAGGGCCGGGTCCAGCCGGGCCGGGGTCAGCGACTCCCAGACCTTTTCGGGCCGGTGCGGCGGTTGGGGCGGCGGGGTGTAGACCTCCATCAGGCCGGGCGTTTGTGGCGCGGCAACGGGCTGCACAGCAGGCACATTGCGCGCCC
>CALKAA010000420.1 GCA_937983495.1 uncultured Gemmobacter sp.
CTTTGCGCCACCCCCCCCCCCCACTTTGGCCTATTCTAGGCCCGAATAGGCGAAATCCCCCGCGCTGGGCCTGTAGCCCGAGTCGCTGGTGAGCCCTGCGCCATGCTACGCGGCACCCACCCGGCAAAGCCTAGCGCCCCTGTGCGGCCTTCCTGTGGAGTCTGGCGAGGTGCAGGCCCAGCGCCAGGCAATCTTTCGTCTATAATAGGGAAGGTGGGCCTTGTTCCTGGGGCGCTTCGCGAGCCGACGGGAAGTAAATCGGTGCGAAGGAGGCCCAAGACTTTTGCCTGTCCCCAACGCTCCCCCCTTTCGTTCTTCAACGTCCCGTTGCAAGAATGGCGGAAGCACTTTTGGGGTATCGGCTTTGCAGATCGAAGATTTCATTACCAGATGGAAAGCCTCAGGCGGCAGCGAACGCGCCAATTTCCAGACCTTCGCCAGTGAACTGTGCGATGTGCTGGGCCTACCCAAACCCGCCCCGGCCAGCGAAGCCACGCGCGCGAACTCTTACTGCTTTGAACACCCGGTGACCTTCATTCACACGGGCACCCAGTCGCGCGGCTTCATAGACCTGTATCGGGCGGGGCACTTCGTCATGGAGGCCAAGCAGGGCACCGGCCAAGCTGCCGCCGAAGATACAGCGCAACCCAGCCTTCTGCCCGAATTGCCGGGGCCAATGCGCAAGGGCCATGGCACGCGCGGCACCCGCCGCTGGGATGACACCATGCTGCGCGCCCGCAATCAGGCCGATGGCTATGCCCGCGCCGTGTCGCGCAGCGATGGCTGGCCGCCCTTCCTGCTGATTGTGGACGTGGGCCATGTGATCGAGGTTTACGCCGATTTCTCGGGGCAAGGCCAAGGCTATACCCAATTCCCCGATGGCAACCGCTACCGCATCACCATGGATGACCTGCGGGATGAAAAGACCCGCGAGCGCCTGCGCCTGATCTGGACAGACCCTCTGGCGCTGGACCTGTCCAAGGTAGCCGCCCAAGTGACCCGCGAGGTGGCAGACCGGCTGGCCGCCTTGGGCCGATCCTTTGAAGGCCAAGGCCATGAAGCCGAGGCGGTGGCGCGTTTCCTCATGCGCTGCCTCTTCACCATGTTTGCCGAGGATGTGGAACTGATCCCGGCCCACAGCTTTTCCGAGCTTCTGAAACGCCTGCGCGGCCACCCCGAACACGCCGCCCCCGCGCTGAAAGCCCTGTGGCAAACCATGAACACCGGCGGCTTTTCCCCCGTGCTGATGACCGACCTCAAACGCTTCAACGGCGGGCTGTTCAAGGATGCCGAGGCGCTGCCCTTGTCCGAAGTGCAACTGTCGCTGCTGATCGAGGCCGCAAGCCGCGACTGGCGCGAGGTGGAACCGGCGATTTTCGGCACCCTGCTGGAACGCGCACTGGACAAGAAACACCGCCACAAGCTGGGCGCGCATTACACCCCCCGCGCCTATGTGGAACGCCTTGTGGTGCCCACGCTGATGGCCCCCCTGCGCAATGACTGGCGCGATGTGCAGGCCGCTGCCGTGGCGCTGGCCGCACAGGGGCGCGAGGATGAGGCCCGCGAAACCGTCCGCGCCTTCCATGCCCGCCTGTGCGAGATTCGCGTGCTAGATCCTGCCTGCGGTTCGGGCAACTTCCTGTATGTCGCCCTTGAACTGATGAAACGGCTAGAGGGCGAGGTGACCGCCCTGCTGGCCGATCTGGGCGAGGAACAGACCGCCCTTGCGCTGGCAGGCCATACGGTTGACCCGCACCAGTTTCTGGGGCTGGAGCTGAACCCATGGGCCGCCGCCGTGGCCGAGCTGGTGCTGTGGATCGGCTATCTGCAATGGCATTTCCGCACCCATGGCAAGGCCTCCCCCGCCGAACCCGTGCTGCGCGATTTCAAGAATATCGAAAACCGCGATGCCGTGCTGACATGGGCCGAAACCCGCCCCCGGATGGATGCGACGGGCCACCCCGTCACCCGCTGGGATGGACAAAGCACAATTCTGCACCCGGTCACTGGCGAACAGGTGCCAGACCCGGAGGCGCGGGTGCAGGTGCTGGATTACCTGAAACCCCAGCCCGCCAAATGGCCCGAGGCCGAATTTATCGTGGGCAACCCGCCCTTCATCGGGGCCAGCCGGATGCGCGATGCCTTGGGCGATGGCTATGCCGAGGCGCTGTGGGCCGCCTATCCCAAGATGCCGCAAAGCGCCGATTTCGTGATGTTCTGGTGGGAAAAGGCCGCTTTGGCCGCGCGCGGCTGGAAACCCGCGACCGAGAAATCCCGCGCCAAGGGCACCCGGCGCTTTGGCTTCATCACCACCAATTCCCTGCGCCAGACCTTTAACCGCAAGGTGTTGGAACCGCATCTGAGCGACCCGAAAACCCCGCTGTCGCTGGCCTTTGCCATTCCCGATCACCCTTGGGTGGATGCGGGCGATGGCGCGGCGGTGCGCATTGCCATGACGGTGGCCGAGGCGGGCCGCGCCCCCGGTCGGCTGGGTGCCGTGACCGAGGAACGCAAGGGCGAATATGAGGCCGAGGGGCGGCCTGTGCGGTTCGAGATCGAAAAAGGCAAGATTTTCGCTGATCTGCGCATCGGGGCCGATGTGGCGGGGGCGGTGCCGTTGAAGGCGAATGAGGGATTATCATCACGCGGCGTCCAACTCATAGGCGCAGGCTTCATTGTCACGCCAGCAGAAGCCCGCGCCTTGGGCCTTGGCACTATGCCGGGGCTGGAAAACCACATTCGAGAATATCGCAACGGGCGAGACCTGACCGCCACCCCGCGCGATGTGATGGTGATTGATCTGTTTGGCCTGAGCGAGGCAGAGGTGCGAAGCCGCTTTCCGGCAGTCTATCAGCATGTGCTGGACAAGGTGAAACCCGAACGTGACCAGAACAACCGTGAGGGCTACAAGCGAAATTGGTGGATACATGGCGAACCGCGCAAGGATTTGCGACCGGCGCTTGAAAGGTTGCCGCGATACATTGCGACGGTCGAAACCGCTAAGTATCGGACCTTTCAATTCCTTCATGCCGATGTTCTGCCTGACAACAAGCTGATCATTCTTTGCCTTGATCGTGCCGAAGATTTCGCGGTGCTATCGTCGCGCTTGCACGAAGTTTGGTCGCTTGCTGCGGGCAGTTGGCTTGGGTTCGGGAACGATCCGGTTTATGCAAAAACCAAATGCTTCGATCCCTTCCCCTTCCCTGACCCGACCGAGGCGCAAAAGGCCCGGCTGCGGTTCTTGGGTGAACAGCTTGATGCCCACCGCAAGGCCCAGCAAAAGGCTCATCCCAAGCTGACCCTGACCGCCATGTATAACGTGCTGGAAAAGCTGCGGGCGGGGGAACGGATCGAGGGGAAGGACAAGGAAACCTATGATCAGGGCCTGATCGGCATTCTGCGCGATCTGCATGATCAGATTGATGCCGCCGTGGCCGAGGCCTATGGCTGGCCCGAGGGGCTCTCGGAGGATGAAATCCTGCACCGGCTGGTGGCCTTGAACCGGGACCGCGCGGCGGAAGAGGCGCGCGGGCATATCCGCTGGCTGCGCCCCGATTACCAGAACCCCGCAGGCAAGGCTGTGCAGGCCAAGGGCGAACAGACCGCGATGGATATTGGCCCCACCGAGGCCACCGCCAAGGCCCCATGGCCGAAATCGCTGCCCGAACAGATTGCCGCCGTGCGCAACGCCCTGCACGATCTGGGCACCGCCACGCCGGAACAGGTGGCCCGCCAATTCCTGCGCGCCCGTTCAACCTCGGTGCAGCCCCTGCTGGAAAGTCTCACCGCCATCGGTCAGGCGCGACTGGTGGAGAGGGGCCGCTTCGCCTCCTGAGCTGTCCTGGCGCTGGTAGGCCCCAATCGAGAAACGACCAAGGCCCCGCCCCGCGCGGGGCTTTGTCATGCACGGGGCTGGGGGTGGTTCTGGACTTGGCCGGGGGGACAGGGACCGGCGGCGGGGGACACGCGCGAGATTTGCCCTCATTGGAGTTTTTCGGGCGTTGGGTGCGGCGGGCCTGCCCTAGCCGAGCGCAGAGAATTGCGAGG
>CALKAA010000421.1 GCA_937983495.1 uncultured Gemmobacter sp.
ATGAAATCAAAGGGTTGCCGGGCCTTCTGCAAAGGTGGTTGCCAGGCGGCTGGGTCTTCAAGCATCACCCGGATCACCGGCAAAAGCGCGGTATCGGCGGCCAGATAGGCCTCGGCCATGCGCGAAACCAAGGCCTCGTCCGGGCTATCGGAGAGGAAATGCACCGCCAGCTTGTGCGACAAATGCCGGGCCGTTTCGGGGCGGCGTGCCAGATCGGCCATCACGGCGCGGATCGGCTCCAGCCCGTCGGGGCCATAGGTCTGGCCCAAAACCGTCTCGACTCCGGGTTCGGCCTTGTGCGGCACAAAGACCGTGCCCTCCTCCAGCGTGACATCCAGACCGGTCAACAATTCGGCCAATTGGCGCACATCATCCTGACGATAGCCCGCACCCACGCCCATCGTGTGCAGTTCGATCATTTCGCGGGCGAGATTTTCGTTCAATCCTTGCCCCTTACGCTGCCCGGCGGGCGAGTTGGGGCCAACGGAAGCCACCTGATCAAGCCCGATGAGCAGGCCAGGATGCAGTTCCACCGCCATCAGCATATCTGCGAAACGCCCGGCCACATGCGGGCGAATGGCGTGGTCGATGCGGCTGACAAGGATCGCGCGCTGGTCGCGCAGGCGCGGCAGGGCCGAAAAGTGATCGGCCCAGAACCGCACCAGCCTTTCGCGCAGCCCATCGGGGCTATGGATGCCGCGCGCCAATTGCAGGCGCAGGAACAGTTCCATCTGTTCCTCGACCTCGCGCAGGATACCGGTATGGATCTTGCGTTCGGGCGATTTGCGCTGCGTCTTGCGCGCAACCTGCCGCGCCTGAATGGAGCGGGCAAATTGCGCCTGCACTTCGGCAGGGCTGGGGCCGGGAAACAGGGCCATCCCGGCATCCGGGCCCGCCAATCGGGCCAGCATCCCTTCGGGATCAGGCCGCGCGCCGTCTGGCAGCGGCAGGCCGTAACCGAAGCGAAAGGCGGCAAGGGTGGCGGTGTCGGTCATGCGGAGGCCTCTGGTCCGGGTCTGCCCAACATAGGGGTTGCGGGGCGGGTTGGAAGCCCTTTGCCCCACATGCGGCCTGCCATCCGCAACAATTTGCCGTCAGAAGCGCAAGCCCGCCCTGCCGGGTGGCAGAGCGGGCCTTGGCGACGGAGGAAAGGCGCTTACGCCTCTTTGGGGACCACGCGCAGGCGCAGTTCGCGCAGTTGTTCGTTGGTCGGCTCCGAGGGGGCGTTCATCAGCAGATCCTCGGCGCGCTGGTTCATCGGGAACATGATGACCTCGCGGATATTCGCCTCATCCGCCAGCAGCATCACGGCGCGGTCAATCCCCATGGCGCAACCACCGTGAGGGGGCGCGCCATATTTGAACGCCTTGACCATGCCACCGAAGCGCTTGTCCACTTCGGAGTTCGGGTAACCCGCCAGTTCAAAGGCCTTATACATGATCTCGGGCTTGTGGTTGCGGATACCACCCGAAATCAGCTCGTAGCCGTTGCAAGCCAGGTCATATTGATAGGCGTAAACGCTGAGCGGATCGCCTTGCAGCGCCTCCATCCCGCCCTGCGGCATGGAGAAGGGGTTGTGGCTGAAATCAATCTTGCCGTCGTCGGTTTTCTCATACATCGGGAAATCGACGATCCAGGCAAAGCGGAAGGTATCGGTTTCCGACAGTTTCAGCTCGCGGCCGATCTCGTTGCGGGCGCGGCCTGCAAAGCCCTCGAACTGCTCAGGCTTGCCGCCGAGGAAGAAGGCGGCATCGCCAAGGCCGAGGCCCAGTTGCTGACGGATCGCCTCGGTCCGCTCGGGCCCGATGTTTTTCGCCAAGGGGCCGGCGGCTTCCATGCCCGAGCCATCTTCGGCCTCGCGCCAGAAGATATAGCCCATGCCCGGCAGGCCCTCTTTCTGGGCAAAGGCGTTCATGCGGTCGCAGAACTTGCGGCTGCCGCCGGTGGGGGCGGGGATGGCGCGCACTTCTGTGCCTTCGTTTTCCAACAGCTTGGCAAAGACGGCGAAACCGGAGCCGCGGAAATGCTCCGACACGATCTGCATCTTGATCGGGTTGCGCAGGTCGGGCTTGTCCGAGCCATACCACAGCAGGCTGTCGCGATAGGCGATGCGCGGCCAGTCGGTCGCGGTTTTGCAATCGGGGCGGAACTTCTCGAACAGGCCCTGAATGACCGGCTGAACGGCGGCGAAGATGTCTTCCTGCTCGACAAAAGACATTTCAATATCAAGCTGATAGAAGTCCGTGGGCGAGCGGTCGGCGCGCGGGTCTTCGTCGCGGAAGCAGGGCGCGATCTGGAAATAGCGGTCGAAACCGGCCACCATGATCAGCTGCTTGAACTGCTGCGGCGCTTGCGGCAGGGCGTAGAACTTGCCCGGATGCAGGCGCGACGGCACGAGGAAGTCGCGCGCGCCTTCCGGGCTGGAGGCGGTGATGATCGGGGTCTGGAACTCGTTAAACCCTTGATCCCACATGGCATTGCGCAGATGGCGCACCACGTTGGAGCGCAGCATCATGTTGTTGTGCAGCTTTTCGCGGCGCAGGTCGAGGAAGCGATAGGTGAGGCGGGTTTCCTCGGGGTAATCGACCTCGCCAAAGACCGGCATCGGCAGCTCGGCGGCCTCGCCCAGCACGCGCATGCCCTTGATATAGACCTCGATCTCGCCGGTCGGCAGTTTCGGGTTCACAAGGCTCGCATCGCGGGCCTTCACGAGGCCATCAATGCTGATGACCCATTCGGCGCGGACCTTTTCAATCTCGGCAAAGGCCGGGCTGTCGCTGTCGGCCAGCACCTGCGTGATGCCGTAATGGTCGCGCAGGTCGATGAACAGCACGCCGCCATGATCGCGCACGCGATGGACCCAACCCGACAGGCGCACATTTTGCCCGACGTGATCCTTGTTGAGTTGCGCACAAGTATGGCTGCGATAGGCGTGCATCACGCTCCCCTTTCCGAGGCTTTCATCCTGAGGTGCCGATACACACCGGGCGGGCGGCCAAGTCAAGCCTACGTCAGGAATTGGCCTGCGTCAGGATTGGCCTGCGTCAGGCATTGAGC
>CALKAA010000422.1 GCA_937983495.1 uncultured Gemmobacter sp.
TTCGGTCTCGCGCTTCCACAACAGCGTCACCATGGGCAGCGCCTGATCCAGCACCTCTTGCAGCGCGGGGGCCCCCTTTTGTTTCAAGAGGTCATCAGGGTCGAGCCCCTGCGGCAGCACGGCAAAGCGCAGGCCCTGCCCCGCCTGCAACAAGGGCAGCGCCAGGTCGATCACCCGCAAAGCGGCGCGTTGCCCGGCGGTGTCACCATCCAGCGTGATGATGGGTTCCGGCGAAATGCGCCACATCAGGCGCAGTTGATCCTCCGTAATGGCGGTGCCAAGGGGTGCCACGGCGGCGGGAAAGCCCGCCTCCACCATGGCGATCACATCCATATAGCCCTCGCCCACGATCAGCGGGCGGCCCTTGCCCGCCGCCTCGCGCGCCGGGGCATGGTTGAACAGGTTGCGGCCCTTGTCGAACAGCTCGGTCTCCGGGCCGTTGAGGTATTTGGCGCGGGCGTTCGGGTCGAGCGAGCGCCCCCCGAGGCTGATGGCGCGGCCGCGCGCATCGCGGATCGGGAAGATCACCCGGGCGCGGAAGCGGTCATAGAGGCTGCCATCCTCGCCCTTGGCGATCATGCCGGTGGCGACCATCAGATCGGGCGGCACGCCCTTGCCCTTGAGCGTGTTCAGAAGGGCGGTGCGGCTGTCGGGTGCCCAGCCGATCTCCCAACGGTCTTGCGCCTGTTCCGACAGGCGGCGCTTTTGCCCGACATAGTCGCGGGCCATCTGCCCCCCCGCCGCGCGATATTGCAGGCGGTAGAATTTCACCACCTCCTCCATCACCTCGGCCAATTGGGTGCGGCGGTCGGCCTTTTGCGCGGCCTGCGGGTCGCGGGCCGGCATCTGCATGCCAGCCTCGCGGGCCAGCATCTCCACCGCCTCCATGAAGGACAGGTTTTCCGATTCCTTCAGGAAGCCAAGCGCATCACCCTTCGCATGGCAACCGAAGCAGTAGTAAAACCCCTTGCGGTCATCGACATGGAACGAGGCGGATTTTTCCTGATGGAAGGGGCAAGGCGCCCAGAAATCACCCTTGGCCTGATTGGATTTGCGCATGTCCCATGTGACCTTGCGGCCCACCACGCTGGAGAGCGTGACGCGGTTGCGAAGCTCATCAAGGAATCCGGGCGGCAGGGACATGCCCCCTATATCGGCCCTGGGGGGCGCGAAGTCCAGAGGCGGCTCAGCCCTCCCCGAGCCAGCGTTCGGGATTGGTCTCGGCAATCTGGCGGAACAGCGCCTCGCCCAGGCCCGCGCGCAGCCGCACGGCGACGGCGCGTTCCGACAGCTCCTCCTGCCGGGTCATGTAGAAATCCGAGCCAAACAGGGTGCGGGCGCGCAGGCGGGGGTGATCGAGGAACAGGCGCAGGAAGGGCAGAAAGGCCTCGGACTGGAACAGGGTATAGGAGACATCGGTCCAGAGGTTCGGGAAATCGCCCGATTCGATCATCTCGCGCAGGGTGACCAGGAAGTTTCCGGCCCGGTCATGGGGGTCATAGGGGTTCAGCCCTTCGGTGATATAGGTCTGCCAATCGGCCTGCCCGCCCATATGCGCCAGATTGACCTGCATCTGCGGAAAGGCGCGAAGAACCGGGGCAAAGGCCATGGGATGCGAGAGGGCATCGGCCTCGGCCCGCGTCACAGTGCCAGTGACGCCCCCGCGCGAGCAATGCGAAACGACGGCGAGGCCTCGGGCATTCAGCAGCGGGTAGACTTCGCGCATCAGCACGGGGTGATCGGGGGCATAGCCCAGCCGGGGATAGAGTTTCAGCCCGCGAAACCCAAGCTCCTCGATGCAGCGCCGCACCTCCTCCGCCGCGCCGGGCAGGCGCGGGTCGCAGGTGGCAAAGGGGATCACAAGGCCGGGCCAAGCCCGCACCATCTCGGCCAGTTCATCATGCTGCTGGGCCAAGCTGGCGCGGCAAGGCCCCTGCCCCATGCCCGCCATCTGCATCGGCAGCACCACGAAACGGGTGCCGCGCGGATATTGCGCCACCAGCCGGGCGAAGATGTCGGCCTGCGCGGGCAGGCGCGCCTCTTGCTGAAAGCGATGCAGGCGGCGCAGGCTGGCCGCCGCCCCCTCCTGCCCCATCAGCCGGGCCGCAAAGGCCAGCCCCTTCACCAGCCCCGGCGCGCGTTTGAAGGGCATCAGTGCCCAATGCGGATAGCGCGCCGGGATATGGGCATCGGTGAAAGTATGGGTGTGGCAATTGGTGATGCGCATGGCGAGGCTCCGCAGGACTTGGCCTGCCAGCCTCGCGCCAAGGCGTAAAATCGCGCCTGCGCCTGCGCGCGTTCCGCCTTTGTCTCGCCTCGCAGCGGGGGCGCTTCGCCCCCCGCACCCCCAGAGGATATTTTTGAACAGATGAAATCAGGGGCGCGAGGTCATGCCTGACGATGGAAGGTCACATAATGCGGATCGCGGCCTTCGCGCAGGGCTTTTTGTTCGTAGCGGGTGGAAAACCAGTCACTCCATGCCTCGCCGCCGCCAAAGCCTGCGCCAGTGGTGGAGATCAGGTCGAACCCGGCAGGCGGCACTTCTTCCAGCGTCTGGCGGATGTAATCGGGAATATCGGTCGCCACGCGGAATTCGGCGCCCGGTTTCATCTTGCGCGCCAAGGGCAGCAGATATTCCGGTGTCACGAAGCGGCGACGGTGGTGGCGTGCCTTGGGCCATGGGTCGGGGTAGTTCAGAAAGGCCTTGTCCAGGCAGGCATCGGGCAGCACGTCGAACAGGTCGCGCACATCGCCGGGATGCAGCGCAAGGTTCGTCACCCCCGCATCGCGGATCTTGCCCAGAAGCATCGCCACGCCATTCACAAAGGGCTCGCAGCCGATGATGAACATCTCGGGGTAGCGCGCGGCCATATGCACCAGATGCTCGCCGCCGCCAAAGCCCACCTCCAGCCACAAGGGCCTCCCGCCGGTCAGCGCCGCAATGTCGAGCGGCGTGCGGTCAGGGTTGTCGGCCACGCGGATGCCGGGCAGGCTCAGCTTGCCCAGATCCTCGGCCAGATAGGTTTTCTGGCTGGCGCGCAGGGTCTTGCCATGGGTGCGGCCATAGAAGTTGCGGCGTTCGGGGTGGGGGGCATCGGTCATCACGGGTCTCCGGCAAGCGCCCCGCCCTAGCGGGCGCGGGGCCAGACGTCAAGCTGCGGCCTCGATCCGCCGCGCCGGGCCATAGGCCAGCCGCAATTCGGCCAGCA
>CALKAA010000423.1 GCA_937983495.1 uncultured Gemmobacter sp.
AAAGGTATTGCTGGACAGGGGCGGCCCGCCTCTGGTCTGCTGGAGAGAACCAGACCAAAGGCCGCCCGCTCTTACGCCGCATCGGAGAGGGCAGAAAAGGCTGAGGGGAGTAAGGCGGCGGGACGTATGATGACCGAGCTTGCGTTTCTGCTCAACGGAACGCCGGTGCGCCTGTCGGGGGTGAGCCCCACGCGCACGCTTTTGCAGTATTTGCGGGAGGATCGGGGCCTTTGCGGCACCAAGGAGGGCTGCAACGAGGGCGATTGCGGCGCTTGCACGGTGGTGGTGACGGATGAGGCCGGGCCGCGCGCGTTGAATGCCTGTATCCTGTTCCTGCCGCAGCTTGACGGCAAGGCGGTGCGCACGGTGGAGGGGCTGGCCGGGCCAGACGGCCAGTTGCACCCGGTGCAGCAGGCAATGGTCGAACACCACGGCAGCCAATGCGGCTTTTGCACGCCGGGCTTTTGCACCTCGATGGCCGCCGCCCATGCGCAGGGGCGGCAGGATCATGATGTGGTGCTGGCGGGCAATCTGTGCCGCTGCACCGGCTATGCGCCCATCATCCGCGCCGCCGAGGCCGCCGCATCCCAGCCCGTGCCGGACTGGATGCAGGATGATCCGGCTTTCACCTTGGCTCAAATATCCTCGGGGCCAATATTCTCGAACTCTGGGGGTGAAGCCCCCGGGGCTTTCCGCCCGGAAACCCCGGATCAATTGGCAGACTGGTATCTTGAAAACCCCGATGCCACGTTGATCGCCGGAGCCACCGATGTCGGCCTTTGGGTCACCAAGCAGCTCCGCGACTTGCCGAAAGTCGCCTTTCTGGGCGGTATCCGCGAGATGCAGCGGATCGAGGCCGCAGGCGACACGATCCGCATTGGCGCGGGCGTCACGCTGACCGATCTGCGCGCGGCGATGGAAGGCCCGCATCCGAGTTTCGCGGCCATGCTCACCCGCTATGCCAGTGAGCAGGTGCGGAACGCGGCAACGATTGGCGGCAATATCGCCAATGGCTCGCCCATCGGCGACGGCCCGCCCGCGCTGATCGCCCTTGGCGCAAGGCTGCATCTGCGCCGGGGCGCGGCGCGGCGCGAGATGGCTTTGGAGGATTTCTTCCTTGAGTATCGCAAGCAGGACCGGCAGCCGGGCGAGTTTGTGGAGGCGGTGACGATCCCCGCCCAAGCGCCGGGGCTGAAGGTTTACAAGCTGTCCAAGCGCTTCGATCAGGATATTTCGGCGGTCTTGGGGGCGTTCAATATCACGGTTGAAGGCGGTATGATCACGGCTGCCCGCATCGCCTTTGGCGGCATGGCGGGCACGCCGAAACGCGCGCCGGCGATGGAGGCGGCGTTGACGGGGCAACCCTTTGCGCGGCCAGCCTTCGAGGCCGCGAAGGGGGCCTGCGCACAGGATTTCACGCCGCTGAGCGATATGCGCGCCAGTGCGGCCTATCGGCTGGAAGCAGCGGGCAATATGGCGTTGCGCTATTGGCATGAGGCCTCGGGCGGTGCGGTCAATGTACTGGAGGTGCGGGCATGAGCATGGGCAAACCCCTGCCGCATGACGCGGCCCCGCTGCATGTGACGGGTGCGGCGCGTTACACCGATGACATTCCGCTGCCCATTGACGCGGCTCATCTGGCCTTCGGGCTTTCGACCTGCGCGCATGGGGCCATCACCGCGATGGACCTTGCGGCGGTGCGGGCCGCCCCCGGCGTGGTGGCGGTGTTCAGTGCCGAGGATTGGCCGGACATGCCGGATTGCTCGCCCTCCTTGGGCGACGAGCCGCTGCTGGCTGTGGGCGAGGTGCATTATGTCGGCCAGCCGGTGTTTCTGGTGGTGGCCGACAGCCATCTGGCGGCGCGCAAGGCGGCGCGGCTGGGCAACATCACCTACGAAGAACGGCCTGCGCTGCTGACGGTGGTGGAGGCCCTCGCGGCCAACAGCCGCTTTGAGGCCGGGCCGGTGGTCTGGGCGCGGGGCGATGCGGGCGCGGCGATTGCCCGCGCGCCGCAGGTCATTGACGGGATGTTCGAGGTCGGCGGGCAGGAGCATTTCTATCTGGAAGGCCAGATCGCCGCAGCCCTGCCGCAAGAGGGCGGGGATATGGTCGTCTACGCCTCGACCCAGCATCCCAGTGAGATTCAGCACAAGGTGGCCCATGCGCTGCATCTGCCGATGAGCGCGGTGCGGGTGGAGGTGCGCCGGATGGGCGGCGGTTTTGGCGGCAAGGAAAGCCAGGGCAACCATCTGGCGATTGCCTGCGCCATGGCTGCGCGCGCCACCGGGCGGCCCTGCAAGATGCGCTATGACCGCGATGATGACATGGTCATCACCGGCAAGCGGCATGACCTCAAGGTCGGTTATCGCGCGGGGTTCGACGCGACGGGGCGGATATTGGGGCTGGAGTTCCAGCATCTGATCCGCTGTGGCTGGTCGCAGGATCTGAGCCTGCCGGTGGCCGACCGGGCGATGTTGCATGCCGACAATGCCTATTTTCTGGAACATCTGCGGATCGAGAGCCATCGGCTGCGCACCAACACCCAGTCGAACACCGCCTATCGCGGCTTTGGCGGGCCGCAGGGCGTGGTGGGGATCGAGCGGGTGGTGGATCACATCGCCCATGTGTTGAAGCTTGACCCGGTGCAGGTTCGGCGGCGGAATTTCTATACGGAAATGGCGGAGAGATCGGAAGAGCACACGTCTGAACTCCAGTCACTGACCAATCTCG
>CALKAA010000424.1 GCA_937983495.1 uncultured Gemmobacter sp.
GCCTCGTCGGGCGTCGCGGCCTCGATGACGAAACTCACCGCCCCGCCCTCGACCCACAACGCTCGAATCAGATCGCGCGCCACCAGATCGCCGCCGCCGGGCAGCGCGATGCGAGCCAATGCCTGAAGAACCGTTTCGCGGGTGATGTCCATCTTCGCCTCCTGAACGCTGCGCCAGACTTGTGCATGGCGCGCAAAAGGGCAAGAGCAGGCAGCGGCCCCGGCTGCGACAAAGCGGCTTGACCATTTGCTCAAATTTACGGCAACCTGACCCAGACTGTGCAAGATTATGCCGACAAGCCATGCTGTTAGCGCATAGCCGCAATGCGGCAATGTCGGATTGTGCAAGCGCAGCAATTGCCCCATCTTTGTTTCAACAGCGCCAAGACACAGGCAAGGGCGCTCAGACAAGACGATCAAGGCAAGGCTGACGACAATGGCTTTCGTGAACACCACCCGCGCTGTCCAACCGGCGCTCGGCGACCGCTTCGCCGCCGTGCTGGAAACGATCCGCACTGCCATGGCCAGCCGGGCAATCTACCGCCAGACCGTGCGTGAGCTGCGCGCGCTGTCGGACAAAGACCTCGGGGATCTTGGCATCCACCGTTCCGAAATTCGCCGCATGGCACAGGAAGCTGCCTACGGCAAATGAGTTAGACATCTGGGCTGGCCTCTCCTCCTCCCTGGCCAGTCAAGACAGCGGCGATCCCCTCCTCCTCCCTGGGGTCGCCGAACCATCGCAGGGCCTACCTCCTCCCAGGCCTGACGCGACCGCGGCGGTCCCCTCCTCCTCCCTGGGATCGTCGCAACCTTTCCGGGCCTCACAGGACCAACCGTGATCCTCGGCCCGTCCTCCTCCCTGGGCCTTGGGTTCTGCGGCGGCCCCGTCCTCCTCCCTGGGGTCGCCGCCTCCCTCTTTCGGGGCATCATGCCCTGACACACCTTCCTTGGCCCCTCCTCCTCCCTGGGCCTCGGAGACCTGCGGTCCCTCCCTCCTCCTCCCTGGAGGGCCGCAACCAGAAACGCTGCCCCTCCTCCTCCCTGGGCAGCCGATTTCGGAACGGCGGCGCCCCTCCTCCTCCCTGGGCGTCGCCGTTTTCCGTTTCAAAGCCCCCTCTTGCATCCGCCCCCTCCCCCGGCGAAGGTCGCGCATTCCCAGCCGGAGCCGCCTGATGCCTGCCTCACTGATCTCCGCCGCCCTTGTGGCTGCCCTTGTGGGCTATGGCTCCACCATTGCACTGGTGCTGGCCGCCGCCGCAGCCCTGGGGGCGACGCCAGAGCAAACGGCGAGCTGGGTGCTGGCGATCTGCCTGGGCAAGGCGGTGGGGTCAGCCTTCCTCAGTTGGCGCGCGAAAGTGCCAGTGGTGCTGGCCTGGTCCACACCGGGCGCTGCGCTGATTGCCGCAACCGAAGGCATTTCGATGGCGGAGGGCGTGGGCGCCTTCGTGCTGGCAGGCGCGTTGGTCGCGCTGACCGGCGCGGTGAAACCCTTGGGTCGCATGGTCGCCCTGATCCCCGATGGCATCGCATCTGGCATGCTGGCGGGGGTGCTTCTGCCTTTCTGCCTGAAGCTGCCTGCCGCCACAACCGCCCTGCCCGCCCTCATCCTGCCGGTGATCGTGGCTTTCGCGCTGGTGCGGCTGAAAAATCCCGCCCTTGCCGTGCTGGCGGCGCTGGCGCTTGGCCTCGCCGCTGCCTTTGCAGCCGGGCTGGCGCATCTGCCGCCCCTTGCGCTGCCGCTGCCGCATCTCGAAGTTATTGCGCCCAGTTTCACGCCCGGCGTGATGTTCGGTCTGGCCCTGCCGCTTTACCTCGTCACCATGGCCTCGCAGAACCTGCCCGGTTTTGCCACCATTCGCGCCGCCGGCTACGAGCCGCCGGTGCAGGCCGGGCTGGTGACCACGGGTGGGATTTCCGCAGTGATCGGGCTGTTTGGCGCCCATACGATCTCCATGGCTGCCATCACCGCCGCCATCTGCCTGGGCGATGATGTGCACCGCGACCGGAACCGCCGCTGGGTGGTGGGGCTGGTCTATGCGGCTGTCTGGGTCGGACTGGGCCTTGCCAGCCCGCTGATCCTCAGCCTGCTGGCCGCCGTGCCCCCGGCGCTGATCACCGCCATCGTGGCGTTGGCACTGCTGGGGCCGTTCATGGGGGCCGCAACAGGTGCCTTTGGCGCCGCAGAGACCCGCTTTGCCGCGGCCATCACACTGGCGGTGACGGCCTCGGGCACCCCCGCCCTGGGCATTGGCGCAGCCTTCTGGGGCCTGCTGGCCGGGCTGGCCTTTCACCTGCTGGAGCAATTGCGGCGGTAAGGGTGCCCGATTTTTCGTCGAAAAATCGAAACCCGGATTTTCGACGAAAATCCGTGCCCGGGATCAGAAGGGCAGGTCGTCAGCCTCATGCGCCGGGCTGACGAAGCCGGCCACCACATGTTTCACCCCGGCCTTGTCGAAGGCGATCTCCAGCTTGTCGCCCTCGATCGTCAGCACCTCACCATAGCCGAATTTCTGATGGAACACCCGGTCGCCCTCGATGTAGCGCGACACCGCCGTCAGGTCGATCACCGTCCCCCGCCCCTCGCGCGGTTGCGCCACAGGCCGCGTGGCACCGCGTTCCTGAAGGCGACGCCAACCGGGCGAGTTGTAAACATCGGCCTTGGTTGCACGCTCCTCCACCTGACTGGCCCCGAAACTGGCGGTGGCATAACCGCCTTGCAGCCCCGGCATCGTCAGCACATCGACATGGCGCACCGGCAATTCGTCGATGAAGCGCGAGGGCAACTGGCTTTGCCATTGGCCGTAAACCCGGCGATTGGAGGCAAAGCTGATGGTGCACAGCCGCTCGGCCCTTGTGATCCCCACATAGGCCAACCGCCGCTCCTCCTCGAGGCCCTTCTTGCCGCTTTCATCCATGCTGCGCTGGCTGGGGAACAGCCCGTCCTCCCAGCCCGGAAGGAACACCACCGGGAATTCCAGCCCCTTGGCACCGTGCAAGGTCATGATGGTGACCTTTTCCGCGGCCTCCTCGGTGTCGTTCTCCATGATCAGCGAGACATGCTCGAGAAAGCCTTGCAGACTGTCGAACTGCTCCAGCGCCTTCACAAGTTCCTTGAGGTTCTCCAGCCGCCCCGGAGCCTCGGGCGTCTTGTCGTTCTGCCACATCGAGGTGTAGCCCGATTCCTCCAGGATCACCTCGGCCAGCCGCACATGGCCCATGTCGCTGGGCGGGGCGGCATCGGGCACCATGGGTTCGATCACCGCATCGGCAAGCTCAGGCCGAGCATTCAGAATCGCGGCATGCCAGCGATCCACGCCTTCCACAAAGGCCCGCAACTGCCCCGCGCCCTTGCCGCCAATGCCGCCTCGCGCCAGCAATTCCCGCGCGCCTTCCAGCAGGCTGATGCCAGAGGCGCGGGCGGTTTTCTGAATTTCCGCCTGTGCCTTGTCGCCCAAACCCCGCTTCGGCGTGTTCACCACCCGCTCAAAGGCCAGATCATCATCGGGGCTGACCGCAAGTCGGAAATAGGCCATGGCATCGCGGATTTCCAAGCGTTCATAGAACCGTGGCCCGCCGATCACGCGGTAAGGCAGGCCGATGGTCAGAAAGCGGTCCTCGAAGGCGCGCATCTGATGGCTGGCCCGCACCAGAATGGCCTGATCGTTCAAGCCCACCGGCTCGCGCCGCCCGCCGCGTTGCAGCGCCTCGATCTCGTCACCGATCCAGCGCGCCTCCTCCTCGCCATCCCAATGGCCGATCAGCCGCACCTTCTCGCCGCCCTTGGCCTCGGTCCACAGCGTCTTGCCCAGACGGTCGGAATTGGCGGCAATCACGCCAGAGGCGGCCGCCAGAATATGCTCGGTCGAGCGGTAATTCTGCTCCAGCCGCACCACCTTGGCGCCCGGAAAATCCTTTTCAAACCGCAGGATATTGCCCACCTCGGCGCCGCGCCAGCCATAGATCGACTGGTCATCATCGCCCACACAACAGATGTTGCGATGGCCCTGTGCCAAAAGCCGCAGCCACAGATACTGCGCGACGTTGGTGTCCTGGTATTCATCCACCATGATATAGCGCAGCCAGCGCTGATACTGTTCCAACACATCCGGATGCGCCTGAAAGATGGTGACGCAATGCAGGAGCAGGTCGCCGAAATCACAGGCGTTCAGGCTGCGCAACCGCTCCTGATATTGCTCATACAGTTCCGTGCCGCGATTGTTGAACCCGCCCGCCTCGGAGGAGGGCACCTTGGCCGGTGTCCAGGCGCGGTTCTTCCAATGGTCGATCAAACTGGCCAAAGCCCGCGCGGGCCAGCGCTTCTCATCCATATTCGCCGCGATGATCAGTTGCTTCATCAGGCGCAACTGATCATCGGTGTCCAGAATGGTGAAGTTGGATTTCAACCCCACCAGTTCGGCATGGCGGCGCAGGATCTTCACGCTGATCGAGTGGAAGGTGCCCATCCAGGGCATCCCCTCCACCTGCCCCAGCATCCGCGCAACACGGTCTTTCATCTCACGCGCGGCCTTGTTGGTGAAGGTCACCGCCAGAATTTCATTGGGCCGCGCCTTGCTGGTGGCCAGCAGATGCACGATGCGCGAGGTCAGCGCCTTGGTCTTGCCGGTTCCCGCCCCCGCGAGCATCAGCACCGGCCCATCGGTCGCCAGAACCGCCGCACGCTGCGCCGGGTTCAGGTCATCCAGATAGGGCTGAGGCCGCGCCGCCATGGCGCGTTGCGACAGGGGCACCGCCGCCGCGAAGGCAGCCTCTTCATCGAATGAATCGTCATAGCCGGTCATGCTGGCAGGTTAGACGATCCGCAGCCCGAGGGAAAGCCCACGCGTTCGCCCTATGTTCGCAAGGAGACTTACAAACCCCGCCCGATCTGTTAGCGCTAACTTCGCTGTTTCCGCCAACAGGGTTTGCAACTGCAAATTCCGCCTGCATATTTCGCAAAACTTCGCAAAATGCCGTTTCCCGCCCTTGCGCTGCACCGCAGCACCCCTAGAGTGGTCCGAAATCTGAACCACCTTCCTGCCGGGGGCCCCGCCATGACCGAGTTTCGCAAGATCCTGATCGCCAATCGCGGCGAGATCGCCATCCGTGTGATGCGCGCCGCCAATGAGATGGGCAAGAAAACCGTGGCGGTCTATGCCGAGGAAGACAAGCTCTCGCTGCACCGCTTCAAGGCGGATGAGGCCTATCTGATCGGTC
>CALKAA010000425.1 GCA_937983495.1 uncultured Gemmobacter sp.
CTCTTTCCCTACACGACGCTCTTCCGATCTGGGGGCGCGAACAGCGCCGCCACATGACGTTCGGGGGTAAAGCCGTGGCGGCGCAGCTGTGCCTCCAATTGGCGCAGCGAATAGGGGCGACCAAAGCCGAAAGGCGTGCCATCGCCCCGCGCCCACAGGCCCGAGCGGTTGGGGACCACGAACATCACCTTGCCGCCCGGCCCCAGCACGCGGTGGCATTCCTCCAGAATCGCGCTTGGCTGTTCTGATGTCTCCAGCCCGTGCATCAGCACCAACCGATCCACAAGGCCCGTAGCCAGCGGCCAGTCGGTTTCCTCGCACAAGACGCTCACATTCTCCATCCCCGCAGGCCAGGGCATCACCCCCTGTGGCCCCGGCATCAGGCCAATGACCCGCCGCGCCTCGGGCAGCCAGGGGCGCAGCAACGGCACCGCAAAGCCAAACCCGGCCACCGTCTGCCCCGGCCCCGGCGGCCACATGCTCACCAACTGGTCGCGGATCGCGCGCTGTGCCACCCGCCCCAAAGGCGTGCGGTAATAGAAGTTTCGCAAATCCAACACGTCAAGATGCATTGCGCCCGCCCGGCCCCAGCCCCACATTCAGGGGCAGATTAGCCGAAAGTCCGGGAAACGCCATGCTGTCACTCGTCACCATCCCCTGCCTGAAAGACAATTATGCCTTTCTGGTGCATGATGCGGCCAGCGGGGCCACCGCGCTGATCGACGCGCCCGAGGCCCAGCCCATTCTGGCCGAACTGGACGCGCGCGGCTGGGCCCTCAGCCATGTGCTGCTGACCCACCATCACTGGGATCACATCGACGGCCTGCCCGGCCTTGGTCTTGGCCCCGATGTCACCGTGATCGGGGCCGCCGCAGATGCACATCGCCTGCCGCCCTTGGACCTTGCCGTAGCCGAAGGCGACCGCTTCCGCATCGGAAGTGCCGAGGCCGAGGTGATCGAAGTGCCCGGCCATACGGTCGGTCATATCGCCTTCCTGATTCCATCGGCCCGACTGGCCTTCACCGGTGACAGCCTGATGGCGATGGGCTGCGGTCGTCTGTTCGAGGGGACCGCGGCGCAGATGTGGGCTTCGCTGTGCAAGTTCGCCGGATTGCCTGACGATACCCTGATCTGTTCGGGCCATGAATATACCGAATCCAATGCCCGCTTTGCCCATAGCCTCGATGCGCCCCCGGCCCTCATCGAGCGGATGGACCGTATCGCCCGCGCCCGCGCTGCAAATCAGCCCACCGTGCCATCAACCCTGGCCGAAGAACGCGCCACAAACCCGATGCTGCGTGCGGCGGACCCTGCCCTGAAGGCCGCAATCGGGCTGGCAGATCGCCCCGACGCCGAGGTTTTCGCCCATATCCGCAGCCTGAAAGACAAATTCTGAAGGATTGGTGAATCCAAAGGATCACATTTTGTGACGGAGCCCGACCAAATACGCAAATCTGCGATTTGGGGCTTGAAGCCGCGCGCAGAAAACCGAACTTTAACCTTATGAGGCCAAGGTCGGTTCAGGTCCCTCACGGGGCTTCGCCGTCAAAAAGGAAGGAGCACCTGATCGTGCCATCGTTTTCGACCACCCTTGAACAGGCCATCCACGCCGCGCTCGCCCTTGCCAATGCGCGCCGTCACGAATTGGCGACGCTGGAGCATCTGCTGCTGTCGCTCATTGACGAGCCGGACGCCGCGCGGGTCATGCGGGCCTGTTCGGTCGATCTGGACGAGCTGCGCAAGACGCTCACCGAATTCATCGACGATGATCTTTCGACCCTGATCACCGATGTCGAAGGATCAGAGGCCGTGCCGACCGCCGCCTTCCAGCGCGTGATCCAGCGCGCCGCCATCCATGTGCAATCCTCGGGCCGCACCGAGGTGACCGGGGCGAATGTGCTGGTCGCGATCTTTGCCGAACGCGAATCGAATGCCGCCTATTTCCTGCAAGAGCAGGACATGACACGCTATGATGCGGTGAACTTCATCGCCCATGGCGTCGCGAAAGACCCGTCTTTCGGCGAATCGCGCCCGGTTTCGGGGGCGGAGGAGCATCATCACGAAACCCCGAAAGGCGAAGCGGGCGAGGCCAAGGAATCGGCGCTGTCGAAGTATTGCGTCGATCTGAACGTGAAGGCCCGCAAGGGCGAGGTGGACCCGCTGATCGGCCGCGAAGGCGAGGTGGAGCGCGCCATTCAGGTTCTGTGCCGCCGCCGCAAGAACAATCCGCTCCTGGTGGGCGATCCGGGGGTCGGGAAGACGGCCATCGCCGAAGGGCTTGCCAAGAAGATCGTCGATGGCGAAACGCCTGAGATTCTGGCCGGTGCCACGATTTTCAGCCTCGACATGGGCGCGCTGCTGGCCGGCACCCGCTATCGCGGCGATTTCGAGGAACGGCTGAAAGCCGTGGTCAAGGAGATGGAGGATCATCCCGACGCGATCCTGTTCATTGACGAGATTCATACGGTGATCGGCGCGGGTGCGACCTCGGGCGGGGCGATGGATGCCTCCAACCTGCTGAAACCCGCGCTGCAAGGCGGCAAGCTGCGCTGCATGGGCTCGACCACCTACAAGGAATATCGTCAGCACTTCGAGAAGGACCGCGCGTTGTCCCGCCGGTTCCAGAAGATCGACGTGAACGAACCCTCTGTGCCCGATGCCATCAAGATCCTGCAAGGTTTGAAGCCCAATTTCGAGGAACATCACGATCTGCGCTACACCAATGAGGCGATCAAATCGGCGGTGGAGCTGGCGGCGCGCTATATCAATGACCGCAAGCTGCCCGACAGCGCCATTGACGTGATCGACGAAGCCGGTGCGGCACAGCATCTTGTGCCCGCGGCCAAGCGGCGCAAGACCATCGGCACCCGCGAGATCGAGGCTGTGGTGGCGAAAATCGCCCGTATCCCGCCGAAGTCGGTGTCGAAAGATGACGCCGAGATTTTGCGCGATCTGGAAAAATCGCTCAAACGCGTGGTCTTCGGGCAAGACAAGGCTATCGAGGCGCTCTCGGCCTCCATCAAACTGGCCCGCGCGGGTCTGCGCGAACCGGAAAAGCCCATTGGCAACTATCTGTTTGCCGGGCCGACCGGGGTGGGCAAAACCGAGGTGGCCAAGCAATTGGCCAATACGCTGGGCGTGGAACTGCTGCGCTTCGACATGTCGGAATATATGGAGAAACACGCCGTTTCGCGTCTGATCGGGGCCCCTCCCGGCTATGTCGGTTTTGACCAGGGCGGCATGCTGACCGATGGCGTGGATCAGCACCCGCATTGCGTGCTGCTGCTCGATGAGATCGAGAAGGCGCACCCGGATGTCTACAACATCCTGTTGCAGGTGATGGATCACGGCAAGCTGACCGATCACAACGGGCGGCAGGTTGATTTCCGCAATGTCATCCTGATCATGACCACCAATGCCGGCGCATCCGACATGCAGAAGTCGGCCATCGGCTTTGGCCGCGACAAGCGCACGGGTGAGGATACGGCGGCGATTGAACGCACCTTCACGCCGGAATTCCGCAACCGTCTGGATGCCGTCGTCTCCTTCGCGCCGCTGGCCAAGGATACGATCATGCAGGTGGTCGAGAAGTTCGTGCTGCAACTGGAAGCGCAGCTGATGGATCGCAATGTTCATATCGAACTGAGCGACGAGGCCGCGCGCTGGCTGGGCGACAAGGGCTATGACGACAAGATGGGCGCCCGCCCGCTGGGCCGGGTGATTCAGGAACACCTGAAAAAACCGCTGGCGGAGGAGTTGCTGTTTGGCCGTCTGCAAAAGGGCGGCGTGGTGCGGGTCGGCGTCAAGGACGATCGGATCGACCTGGTGATCGAGGAACCGGGCAAGCCGCGCCTGACCAGCCAGAAGCCCCCGCTTCTGACGGCAGAATGAAAGCGGCGCTGACGGCGTTTTTCATGGCCCCCGCTGCGGCGGGGGCTTTTGACTTGGCGCTGCCGGTGGATTGCCACTTGGGAGAAACCTGTTTCATCCAGCATTATCCCGATCACGACCCCGGCCCGGCGGCACAGGATTATGCCTGTGGCAGCCTGACCTATGACGGGCATGATGGCACCGATTTTGCGCTGCCCAGCCTCGCGGCCATGCGAGCCGGGGTCGCGGTG
>CALKAA010000426.1 GCA_937983495.1 uncultured Gemmobacter sp.
CAACCAGGTCAGATCGTCAAGCAATTGCCTTTCCCATTCCGGCTTGCTGCGCTGGGGGTCGATATCCTCGATCCGAAGCAAGAATTGGCCGCCATGCGCGCGGGCCATGTCATAGGCCAGCAAGGCAGAATAGGCATGGCCCAGATGCAGGGGCCCGGTTGGTGAGGGGGCAAATCGCGTTACGAAAGCCATGCCTGAAATGCCGCCTTGGCCCGATCGGTATAGGCCTTGTAGCGATCCTTCCGCCCGCGCCGCCCGCCTTTGGCGTCAATTGGCGGGAACAGCCCGAAATTCACATTCATCGGCTGAAAGGTCTTGGCTTCGGCCCCGCCAGTAATATGGGTGATCAGCGCGCCCATCGCCGTTTCAGGCGGCGGCGGCGGCAATATCTGCCCCTTCGCCTCGGCGGCTGCCATCCTGCCAGCCAAAAGGCCCATGGCCGCGCTTTCCACATAGCCCTCAACCCCGGTGACCTGGCCGGCAAAGCGGATATTGGGGCGCGATTTCAGCCGCATCTGATCATCCAGCAGCGTGGGAGAGTTGATGAACGTATTGCGGTGAATGCCGCCCAACCGGGCGAAACTGGCATTCTCAAGGCTGGGAATCATTTTGAAAACAGAGGTTTGCGCGCCATACTTCATCTTGGTCTGAAAGCCCACGATATTGTAGAGCGTGCCCAGCTTGTTGTCGCGGCGCAGTTGCACCACGGCATAGGCCTTTTCCTGCGGCTTATGCGCATTGGTCAGGCCTACCGGCTTCATCGGCCCATGGCGCAGCGTCTCGCGTCCGCGCTCGGCCATCACCTCGATGGGCAGGCAGCCATCGAAATAGCCCGCCGTCTCGCCCTCGTGGAACTCGGTCTTGTCGGCCGCCAGCAGCGCGTCAATGAAGGCCTCATATTGCGGCTTGTCCATCGGGCAGTTGATATAGGCGGTGCGCTCCTCCTCGGTCTCGCCCTTGTCATAGCGGCTTTGCAGCCAGGCCACTGACATATCAATGCTTTCGGCATAGACGATGGGCGCGATGGCATCGAAAAACGCCAAACTCTCGGCCCCGGTTTCTGCCCGGATGCTTTCGGCCAGCGCGGTGCTGGTCAAAGGCCCGGTGGCGATGATCCAGCGCCCCTCCTGCGGCAGCGCCGTCACCTCGCCCTCCACCACCGAAATGAGCGGATGCGCGCGCAGCCGCGCCGTCACCGCCTCGGCAAAGGGATCGCGGTCCACCGCCAGCGCACCGCCCGCAGGCAGCCGATGCGCCCGCGCCATCTCCATGATCAGGCCACCCGCTGCCCCCATTTCCCAGTGCAGCAATCCCACTGCATTGCGCTCGTCATCATCCGAGCGGAAGGAGTTGGAGCAGACCATCTCGGCAAAACTGCCGGTGCGATGGGCAAACGTGCCGACCTTGGGTCGCATTTCGTGGATGACAACCGGCACGCCAGCCTGAGCCGCCTGCCAGGCAGCCTCCGACCCGGCCATGCCACCGCCGATGATGTGAATGGGTTCGCGCATGCTGCGCAAATAGCCCCATGCACGCCTCAGATCAAGGCAATGCGTTCGCGTTGCGTGGTATCCGGATAGGGCCGGTAAAGGCCGACAGATACTTCGGCGATCATCTGGTGCATCTGATCATAGCGTCGGGTGGCCTGTTCATCGGCCTGGGCCAGCGCCGAAAAAGCCTGATCCAGCGCCGCCATGTCGGGCAGTTCGATCTCCAGCAGAAAGTCGGTATGTGCGCCCGAGGCCAGCCCGAACTTGCGCCGCATCAGGCGCCAGCCGCTGACCAGCCCCTGGTCTTGCAGATAGGTCATCCAGTTCTGCGCCGCTGCCGCGAAGGCCAATGCCCGCGCTTCCGACTTCAATTCGATCAGGCAGTGATAAAGGTTCATGCCGCCTCCTTTCCCGGAAGGCCATGAAACCCGACTCGTCTTGCCAAAAGATTAAGGCCGGGGCGAACCCCGGCCTTTTTTACGCGTCTTGTGTTGGTTCCGGGTCGCCCTGGTCGGCCACCCTTGCCACCGACACGACCTCCTCATCGCCGCCGGTGTTGAACACCTTCACCCCGCCGGCCGAGCGGGAGCGGAAGCTGATCTGATCTACCGGCACCCGGATGGATTGACCGGTCGAGGTGGCCAGCATGATCTGATCGGCCGGATCGACCTTGAAAGAGGCGACAAGCGGCCCGCCGCGCATGGTTTTCTCGAAGGCAGTCACCCCCATGCCACCACGCCCGCGCACCGGATAATCATGGCTGGACGAGAGCTTACCAAGCCCTTTTGATGTAATCGTCAGGATCAGGTCTTCCGCCGCCGACATTTCGGCATAGCGTTCGGTCGAAAGCTGTCCTTCAGCCACAGCCTCCTCGTCGTCACCTTCAACCTCTTCCTCAAGATTGCCCGCCAAGAGCCTGCGTTGCTTGAGATAAGCGGCACGCTCGGCTGGGTCTGCCTCGAAGTGGCGGATGATCGACATGGAGACCACCTTGTCACCTTCGGCCAGCCGGATTCCGCGCACGCCGGTGGAGCCGCGCGATTTGAACACGCGGATTTCCGTCGTCGAGAAGCGGATCGCCCGGCCACTTGCAGTGACCAGCATCACATCGTCATTCTCATCGGCAATCGCCGCATTCACCAGGCTGACGCCTTCTGGCAGGTTCATCGCGATCTTGCCGTTGCGCTTCACATTGGTGAAATCGCTCAGGTCATTCTGCCGCACATCGCCATCCGAGGTGGCAAAAACGATTTGCAGACTGTCCCAATCAACCTCCGGCACATCCACCGGCATCAATGCGGCAATCGAAACGCCGGTTTCGATCGGCAGGATATTGACGATGGCCTTGCCGCGCGAGGTGCGGCCCGCCAGCGGCAGCCGCCAGCATTTCAGCTTGTAAACCATTCCATCCGTTGTGAAAAACAGCAGATGAGTATGGGTGTTGGCCACGAAAAGCGTGGTCACCACATCGTCGTCCTTGGTGGCCATCGAGGCCAGCCCCTTGCCGCCGCGGTTCTGCGCGCGGAACTCGGCCAGAGGGGTGCGCTTGATATAGCCTCCGCTCGTGATGGTCACGACCATATCCTCGCGCTCGATCAGGTCTTCGTCATCCATATCGCCGGCCCAGTCGACGATTTCGGTGCGACGCGGGATGGCGAACAGCTCTTTCACCTCGGTCAATTCGCCCGAGATGATGGCCATGATCCGGTCACGCGAAGACAGGATTTCCAAGTAATCCTTGATCTTTGCAGCCAGTTCTTCAAGCTCATCGGTAATTTCCTTGACCCCCATCGCGGTCAGACGCTGCAAGCGCAGATCCAGAATGGCGCGGGCTTGAATTTCCGACAGGTTATAGGTGCCGTCTTCATTCACCGTATGAGTTGGGTCGTCTATCAGCTTGATATAGCTGACAATATCATGCGCGGGCCAGCGCCGGGTCATCAGGCGTTCGCGCGCCTCCGCCGGATCGGCCGAGGAGCGGATGGTCGCCACGACCTCATCCACATTGGAAACCGCCACCGCCAGACCGCAGAGGATATGGCTGCGCTCGCGCGCCTTGCGCAGCTCAAACGCCGTGCGCCGCGCCACAACTTCTTCGCGGAAGGTGATGAAATGGCTGATGAAATCGCGCAAGGCCAGCGTCTCGGGGCGCCCCCCGTTCAGCGCCAGCATGTTGCAGCCGAACGAGGTTTGCAGCGGCGAGAAGCGGAACAATTGGTTCAGCACCACATCCGCCGTCGCATCGCGTTTCAGCTCGATCACCACCCGCACGCCCACGCGGTCGGATTCATCCGCGATATTGGCGATGCCCTCGACCTTCTTTTCGCGCACGAGGTCGGCGATCTTTTCGATCATGGCCGCCTTGTTCACCTGATAGGGGATCTCGTCCACGATGATCGCCCAGCGATCCTTGCGCAGCTCCTCGATCCGGGTCTTGGCCCGGATCACGACCGAGCCGCGCCCCTCCAGATAGGCCTTGCGAATGCCGCCGCGCCCCAAGATCTGGCCCCCCGTCGGGAAATCCGGGCCGGGGATCAACTCCATCAGACGCTCGGCCGACAGATCGGGGTTCTCGATCATGGCGAGGCAACCGTCGATCACCTCGCCCAGGTTATGCGGCGGAATATTGGTCGCCATGCCGACGGCAATGCCACCCGCGCCATTGACCAGCATGTTGGGGAAGCGCGCGGGCAGCACGGTGGGCTCGCGGTCTTTCCCGTCATAGTTGTCCTGAAAATCGACCGTATCCTTGTCGATATCGGCCAGCAGGAAGGCGGCGGGCTTGTCCATCCGCACTTCTGTATAGCGCATCGCGGCGGCGTTATCGCCATCCATCGAGCCGAAATTCCCTTGTCCATCAAGGAGTTTCAGCGACATGCTAAAGGGCTGCGCCATCCGCACCAATGCGTCATAGATCGCGACATCGCCATGAGGGTGGTATTTCCCCATCACATCGCCAACAGGGCGCGCCGATTTGCGATAGGCCTTGTCATGCGTGTTGCCGGATTCATCCATCGCATACAAAATGCGCCGATGCACAGGTTTCAGGCCGTCACGCAGATCGGGGATTGCACGGCTTACGATCACGCTCATCGCGTAATCGAGATAGGCCGTCTTCATTTCCTTTTCGATGGAGACCTGTGGGCCCTCATAGGTGCCGCGCGGGGTTTCTTCCATCTTTTCAATATCTTCCGGCTGATCGCTCACCCCGGTCCGCCTTTTCTGCTGCGAGGGGCGCGCCCCTCAAGATCTGGTTGGCGGCACTATAGACCATCGCGGATATGGGGTGCAACCGCGCATCTGGCTCAGGGTTGGCAGCCAATGGGGCAGGGTGCCAACATATTGTTTTCATTGACTGTTAAAGGATTCGCGCAACACTGGAGCAACAGGCGCAAGACAGGAGGCTCGAAGATGGCGCATCAGGAAACGGAACTCATGCTGAAGGGCTACGGGCTCACCACGGCCGAGCTCTATTACCGGATGCCGGATTATCGCCATGTTCTCAACAGCTTCATCTGGCAGGACTATGATCTGGCCCCCGATCACCCGCGCCTCTTTGCCTTCATCGAATTCTGGCAAACGGAAATCGAGGGGCCGCTGCATTCCGTGCGCTTCACCCACCGCAAGCTGATCGGCCCCGGTGAGTGGCGCAATGTCGTGGGCGAATTCCGCCTGCACTAACCTTGGCTGGCCCGCAGGATCATCCCGAACAGGTCGCGCGGGTCATCGGGGTCGGCGATCATGTCGAGGTTCTGCGACAGGCCTGTGGCCTTCAGCTGCGCATGCACATAGCGCAGCGCGCTGAAATCCTCGATGGCGAAGCCCACGCTGTCAAACAGCGTGATCTCCTCACCAGCGCGCCGACCCGGTGCCGCGCCCGTCATCACCTGCCACAGTTCGGTCACGGGGTGATCGGGGGCAAGTTGTTGAATTTCCCCCTCAATCCGGGTTTGCGGCGGATATTCCACAAAGATCGACGATCGGGTGAGGATGTCGCGGTGCAGCTCGGTCTTGCCGGGGCAATCGCCGCCGACCGCGTTGATATGCACGCCCGCGCCGACCATGTTGTCGGTCAGGATCGTCGCATTCTGCTTGTCGGCGGTGCAGGTGGTCAGGATCTGCGCGCCAAGGATTGCCTGTTCGGCGCTGTTGCAGGGCACCACGGTCAACCCACGCCCCGCCAGATTGCGTGCGCATTTCTCGGTCGCCGCCGGGTCGATATCATAGAGCCGCACCTCGCGGATGCCGCAGATCGCCTTGAAGGCCAGCGCCTGAAACTCGGCCTGCGCGCCGTTGCCGATCATCGCCATCACGGTCGCGCCCTTGGGGGCCAACCATTTCGCCGCCACCGCACTGGTTGCGGCCGTGCGCAGCGCAGTCAGAATGGTCATTTCCGACAGCATGACCGGGTATCCTGTGGCTACATCTGCCAAAAGTCCAAAGGCCGTCACGGTTTGCAGGCCTTTCTTCATATTGGACGGGTGGCCGTTCACATATTTGAACCCATAGGTCTGCCCATCCGAAGTCGGCATCAGCTCGATCACCCCGATCTCGGAATGCGAGGCCACGCGGGGTGTCTTGTCAAACAGCGGCCAGCGCCGGAAATCGGCCTCGATCTCGGCGGCGATGCCCTGCATCATGTCTTCAACGCCAATGTGAAGAACGAGGCGCATCATATTGTCAACACTGACAAAAGGCACCAATGCGTTGCGGGATGGCAAAAGGCTCATGCGAAGCTCCGGGTCGGACGGTCAAAGACTTTCTTGCCCATCAGGCTGCCCACCAGATCGACCATCAGCTTGGCGGTGCGCCCGCGATCGTCAAGGAAGGGGTTCAGCTCCACAAGGTCAAGGCTGGTGACAAGCCCGCTTTCATGCAGCAGCTCCATCACCAGATGGGCCTCGCGGAAGGTGGTGCCGCCAGGCACGGTGGTGCCCACGGCCGGGGCAATCGAGGGGTCGAGGAAATCGACATCCAGGCTCACATGCAAAAGCCCGCTCGCCTCCCGCACCCGTTGCAGGAAGGTGCGCAACGGCGCCACGATGCCCTGTTCATCCAGCACCCGCATGTCATTGATCGCAATGTCATGATCCAGCAGCGCGGCATGTTCCGCCGGGTCCACTGATCGGATGCCATAAAGGCAAATCCGCTCCGCCGGGATCGGCGCGGGGAAGGCCGGAAAGGCCTCAAACCCGTCGCGTCCGGCAATATAGGCGACCGGCGTGCCATGCAGATTGCCGCTGGTGGTGGTCAGTGGCGTGTGAAAATCGCTATGGGCATCCAGCCACAGCAGGAACAATGGCCGTCCCGTGCGCCGCGCATGGCGGGCTGCCCCTGCCACCGAACCAAGCGCCAGTGCATGATCGCCGCCCAGCACGATCGGCATACCGCCCGCGCTCAGCGCATCATCCACCGCCTCGGTCAGCGCCAGCGTCCAGCCCAGCACCTCGGGCAATTGGTCGACCGCCGGGTTCGGGCAGGTGCCCTCGGCGGCCACCGGCACCAGATCGCCGCGATCTTCTACCCCATGGCCCAGATCGCGGATGGCCTGCACCAGCCCCGCCACACGGTAAGCGGCCGGTCCCATCAGGCAACCGGGGCGACGTTGGCCGCAATCGACGGGGGCACCAATCAGAATGGTCTGGGTCATGTCTGTCTCCTGTTCTATCCCAATCTCTTGCCGAATTGTGCCAGTTTCCAGTATCCTGTCGTGCGAAATGTGCGTGTCATGCGCGAAACGGTCAAGGGAGTTGCCGAAATGGAAGATGCCGATCTGCGCCTGATCGCCGAGCTGCGCCGTGATGGCCGTGCTTCGCTCTCGGATCTGGCGGAACGTCTCAGCCTCAGCCGCGCAACCGTCCGCAGCCGGATGGAGCGCTTGATGGCGCGGGGCGAGATTGCGGGCTTCACTGTGGTCACGCGCGGCGATGTCACCGCTGCGCCTGTGCGCGGGCTGATGATGATCGGTATCGAGGGGCGCGGCGGCGAAAAGATCATGGCGCGGCTTTCGGGCCTGCCTGCGGTGATGGCCGTGCATTCCACCAATGGCAAATGGGATCTGATTGTGGAACTCTCCACGCAGACCCTGCTGGAACTGGACGAGGTCATCCACCGCATCCGCAATATCGAAGGCGTGATGACCTCGGAGACTAATCTCCTCCTTTCCACCCGCCGCGCCGGTCGCCGCCCGGCATGAAGAGAGGGGCGCCGGCGCCCCGCTGGCCTGCGGCCATTCCCCCTCGGGATATTTGAGAACAGAAAATGGCAAAGACGCTTTTGCCATATTTTCTGTTCAAAAATATCCTCGGGGGGTGCGGGGGGCAGACAGCCCCCCGGCGAGGCTGGCCACCCATACGCCCCTGCGACCTTCGCGCGCATCCCCCCAAGGTCGGCATGGCGGGGGGCGCGGCTTTGCCCTAAACTGTCCTCGCGAACAGGGAGACCCGCATGATCGTAGAGCTTGGGCATTTTGCGCTGGTGCTGGCGCTTGGGGTGGCACTGCTGCAATCGGTATTGCCATTGATCGGCGCGTGGCGGCGCTGGCCGGCCTGGATGTCGGTCGCCGAGCCTGCCGCCATCGTGCAGCTTCTGCTGGTGGCCGTGGCCTTTGGCGCGCTCACCTATGCCTTTGTCACCTCGGATTTTTCGCTGCGTCTGGTGGTGCTGAACAGCCATACAGACAAGCCGATGCTTTATAAAATCTCGGGCGTCTGGGGCAACCATGAGGGGTCGCTGCTGCTTTGGGTGCTGATCCTCGCCGGTTTTGGGGCCTGTGCCGCGCTGTTCGGCTCCAACCTGCCGCAAACCCTGCGGGCGCGGGTTCTGGGGGTGCAGGGGCTGATCGGGCTGGCCTTTCTGGCCTTCCTTCTGTTCACCTCCAACCCCTTCCTGCGGCTGGAAGTGCCGCCCTTCAATGGCGATGACCTCAATCCGCTCTTGCAAGACCCCGGCCTCGCTTTCCATCCGCCCTTCCTCTATCTCGGCTATGTCGGGCTCAGCATGGCCTTCAGCTTTGCCGTGGCCGCCCTGCTGGAGGGCCGTGTGGACGCCGCCTGGGGCCGTTGGGTGCGGCCCTGGACGCTGGCCGCCTGGGTCTTTCTCACCATCGGCATCGCGCTCGGCTCGTGGTGGGCCTATTACGAACTCGGCTGGGGCGGCTTCTGGTTCTGGGACCCGGTCGAGAATGCCAGCTTCATGCCTTGGCTTTTTGCCGCCGCTCTGCTGCATTCCGCCATCGTGGTCGAAAAGCGCGAAAGCCTGAAGGCCTGGACCGTGCTTCTGGCCATCATGGCTTTCGGCTTCAGCCTGATCGGAACCTTCATCGTGCGCTCGGGCGTCATCACCTCGGTGCATTCCTTCGCCTCCGACCCGGAGCGTGGCGTCTTCATCCTGATGATCCTGGGCGCGTTCACCGGCGGGGCGCTCTTGCTCTTTGCCCTGCGTGCCAGTGCGATGGAGGCGAAGGGCGTCTTTGGCATGATCAGCCGCGAAAGTGCGCTGGTGGCCAATAACCTGCTGCTGGCCGTTTCCAGCTTTGTGGTCTTTGTCGGCACCATGTGGCCGCTGGTGGCGGAACTCTTGTGGGATCGCAAGCTCAGCGTCGGCCCGCCCTTCTTTGATGCGGCCTTTTCGCCCTTCATGGTGGCGCTGGCGCTGCTGCTCCCCGTGGGGGCCATGCTGGGCTGGAAGCGCGCGCAACCCGGCCGCATCCTGCGCCAGCTCACGCCGCTCGCCATCCTCTCGGTCGCACTGGCCGGGCTTCTGTTCGCCATCCAGACTGGCAGTTCGGCCCTTGTGCCGGTCGGCGGGGCGCTTGGCCTCTGGGTGGTCGGCGGCGCGCTGATCGACCTTGCAAGCCGCACCGGGCGCGGCCCCTGGCCCGAGCGC
>CALKAA010000427.1 GCA_937983495.1 uncultured Gemmobacter sp.
CGATCGTGCCGATGTTGACGTGCGGTTTGTTCCGTTCAAACTTTGCCTTTGCCATAACGGCCCTCGTGGATTGGGGGGCAGCGATGTTGCGCCCGTGATCTTCACCGGCGCGAGATAGCCACGAAACGAGGGGAAATCAAGCCTGACTTGCCACTCGCATGCGATCAGTCAAACACGCCGGCCACCCGGCCAAACAGCATGAAGGCGCGCGCAGTCCGGCTATCGGCCAATGCGATCAGCTCGGCATCACTGGCGTTTTTCTCGAATTCGGCAAAGGTCTTGTCAAAGGTGCGCAAGAAGTGATGCGCCGCATCGCGGAACACCGGATCCTCGCGCATGCGCCCTGCCGTCAGAGCCAGCGATGACCGATCCCGGATCCCGCCCAGCCCGGAAACGGCACCGCCCCGCGCCCCCTCGGCAAAGGCGCGCCACACCTCGGGCCGGGCGCGTTCGGGTTTGAGGTCATCCATATAGATGCCTTCTTGTGCCAGCAGGGTCAGCACATCCTGCGCAGCCCGGATCAGCTTGGCGACCTTGCGATCCTCCAGCGCCATGCGCAGGGCACGGAAGCCCTCCTTGTCCTCGGGGCTTTCCGGGAATTGCAATGCACGGATGAAATCGGCCACCGAAAGCGGCGGGCGCAGATCTTCCGCCGGAGTGCCAAGGGCCAATGCAGGCTGATCATCCCCCACTTCGCGGCCGGGCACCACCAGCGCAGCCTTGCGATCTGCCGAAGCCTGGGTCAGCGTCACATCGCGGCGCGAGGTGAAAGTGGCCAGCACCGTCTCGGTCGATCGGGTAGCACGTTCGATTTCGTCCAGCTTTTTCTCGACCGAAGGCTGCACCTGCGCCTGCACCCAGGTCGCGCGCATGCTCTCCACAGTGGACTGCAAACGCGCGGCTTCGGCCCGCAATTCCTGCACTGAGCGCAGCGTGGTCACCGCGACCCAGATCACCGCGATGGGCAAGAACACCATCATCAGGGTCATCACGAGGCCCAGCGTGCCCACGCCCTCGGGTGCGACAAAGATATAGGCGGCCACGGCCACCAGCCAGATCACACTGAGAACGGAGGCCACCATTTCGGTGCGCGACATGCCGCGCGCAGCCTCGCCTTCCACCGGCGGGGAGGCCTGTGGCGTCACGATCTTTCCGGGCTGAGATTCGGCCATGGTGCCACCTCTCTCGGGGTCAGGAGTAGCGGATGCTGAGCACTTCGTAGCTGCGCTGGCCTCCGGGCGTGTTCACTTCGACCGAGTCGCCCTCGTCCTTCCCGATCAGGGCTCGCGCCAGGGGCGAACGGATGTTGAGCAGACCGCGTTCCAGATCAGCCTCGACCTCGCCAACGATCTGATAGGTCTTTTCCTCGTCCGTATCCTCGTCAACAAGTGTGACCGTGGCCCCGAACTTGATAGGGCCTGACAATTTTGCCGTGTCGATCACCTCGGCCAGTGACAGAACGCCCTCAAGCTCCTTGATCCGGCCTTCGATGAAGCTCTGCTTCTCGCGGGCCGAATGATACTCGGCATTTTCCGAAAGGTCGCCCAGTTCGCGCGCCTCGGCAATGGCTTGAATGATGGCGGGGCGCTCCACCGTCTTCAGGCGCTTCAGCTCCTCGTCCAGCATCAGGTTGCCGGCGCGGGTCATCGGAATCTTTTCCATCACTCTCTCACGAAAAAAGCAAAGCCACGGCCCGGCGGGGCCATGACTTTCGTGACTCTTTCCCGCACTTGGCCCGAGAGGCAGGGCAAATGCAAGAGGGTGACGGGGCAGAGCAGAGGGAAAGCGGCATATTGCAGGCTCAAAACGGCATTCGCCGGGCAAGAATATTTCACCAAGCCCCTGATGTGGCGCTTTGATCTTGCGTCACGATTGACGATCGGCTTCCGTTGCGGCACAGAAACGCGGGCATCAAGCAGTGCGGCGCGCGCAGCCAGAGAGGGAACGGGGATGAGCGGGATCGAACGCGAAAGCATGGAATATGACGTCGTCATCGTGGGCGGCGGGCCAGCCGGTCTTTCGGCGGCGATCCGGCTGAAACAGCTCGACCCTGATTTGAATGTCGTGCTGCTGGAGAAAGGCTCCGAAGTGGGCGCGCATATCCTGTCGGGGGCGGTGCTGGACACGTCGGGCCTTGACACACTGTTGCCCGACTGGCGCAGTATGGATGCACCGATCAAGACCGAGGTGAAAGAGGACAATTTCTATGTCCTCGGGCCGGCTGGTCAGATGCGGATCCCGAATTTCCCGATGCCACCGCTGATGAACAACCATGGCAATTACATTGTCTCGATGGCGAATGTCTGCCGCTGGATGGCCGGTGTGGCCGAGGGCCTGGGCGTCGAGATCTTCCCCGGCATGTCCTGTTCGCAACTGGTGTATGAGGGCGACCGGGTGGTCGGTGTTGTCGCGGGCGAATTTGGCCTGGGCGAGGATGGCCAGCCCGGCCCGAACTATGAGCCGGGGATGGAGCTGCGCGGCAAATATGTCTTTCTGGCAGAGGGTGTGCGTGGTAGCCTGTCGAAGGAAGTTATTGCAAAATATGATCTTTCTGCCGGGAAATGCCCGCAGAAATTCGGCATCGGCATGAAGGAAATCTGGGAGATCGACCCGGAGAAGCATCGTCTTGGCACTGTCACCCACACGATGGGCTGGCCCTTGGGCAGCAATGCCGGCGGTGGCTCGTTCATTTACCATCTGGAAGGGAATCAGGTTTATGTCGGGTTTGTGGTTCACCTGAACTACGAAAATCCGCACCTCTACCCTTACATGGAATTCCAGCGCTTCAAACATCACCCCATGGTGGCAGAGCTTCTGGCAGGCGGCAAACGCGTGGCCTATGGCGCAAGGGCGATCAGCGAGGGCGGCTGGCAGTCCATGCCGAAGATGGTTGCGCCGGGCGTGGCATTGCTGGGCTGCTCGGTCGGCATGGTGAACGTGCCCCGCATCAAGGGCAATCATAACGCCATGCTCTCGGGCAAGGCGGCGGCAGAGGCTGCGTTCGACGCGATCAAGGCAGGCCGCGAGGGCGATGAGCTTGCCGCCTATGAGGCCGAAGTGCGCGGCGGCGCGATTGGCAAAGACCTGAAAAAGGTCCGCAACGTGAAGCCGCTGTGGTCGAAACTCGGCCTTGTCGCCTCGCTGATGGGCGGCGGTGCGGATATGTGGCTGAACACCATCGGCCTGACGCTGTTTGGCACGCTCAAACATGGCAAGAACGACGCGCAAGCCACCGGCAAGGCCAAGGATTTCAAGAAGATCGACTACCCGAAACCCGATGGCAAACTGTCTTTCGACCGGCTGACCAACGTGGCTTTCAGCTTCACCAACCATGACGAGGCGCAGCCCGCGCATTTGAAGCTGAAGAACCCGTCGATTCCGATCTCGGTCAACCTGCCCGAATATGACGAACCGGCGCAGCGCTATTGCCCGGCGGGAGTTTATGAGGTGCTGGGCGAAGGCCAGGATGCGACATTCCGCATCAATTTTCAGAACTGCGTGCATTGCAAGACCTGCGACATCAAAGACCCCTCGCAGAACATCGTCTGGACCACACCGCAGGGCGGAGACGGGCCGAACTACCCGAATATGTGATAAATTCTGCGCGACATCGCGCCAAGCGGGGCATCCGGAAGGGTGCCCCGCATTGCGTTGCAAAGGTGCGCAGCTTAGGGTGCAAGGCCAGTCCCGGAGGAACCGATGCGCCGTAGACGCCCTGCCCTAGCCCTTGGCCTCGTGCTTGCCCTTGCACCGCTGACCGTGGCCGCCGAAACCGCTACACCACCGATGAATGCCGGGGCCTATCTGGCGGCGCGCAACGCAGCTTCCCATGGCGACTATCCGGCGGCGGCCTATTGGTTCGCGCAAGCGCTCAAGGCTGATCCCGGCAATGTCGCCCTGCTGGAGGGGGCCACGATCAGCGCCATGGGCACGGGCGACTTTACCGCCGCCGCGCGCTATGCACGCCTGCTGTCTGACAAGGGCGACAAAGGGCAGGTCGGCACCCTTGCATTGGTGACCGAGGCCACAAAACGTGGCGATTACAGCGGCTTGCAGAAGTTGCACGCTGCGGGACGCACTGGTGGCGCCCTGTTCGATGTGCTGACAGCAGCCTGGGCCACCGCAGGCGCGGGCGAGATGACGGATGCCATTTCAGCCTTTGAAACGATCGCCAAAAATCCGGAGCAAAGCCTGTTTGGGGCCTATCACCAGGCCCTTGCCCTTGCCAGTGCCGGAGATTTTGAAGGCGCAGACCGCGTGCTTTCTTCTGATGCGGGCCTTGAGGCACGCGCCCTGCGCCGCGCAGTCCTCGCCCATGTCGAGATCCTCAGCCAGCTTGAGCGCAATGAGGAAGCCATCGCCCTTCTGGACGAGGCCTTTGTCGCCGGGCAAGACCCGACGGCGATTGGCTTGCGCGAGCGTCTCGCAAATGGCGAAGCCCTGCCCTGGACCATCGTGCAAACACCCGAACAAGGTATGGCCGAAGTGTTTTACACCCTCGCCACAGCATTGCGCGGCGAGCAAGGCGGCAGTGGGTATTCGCTGCTGCTCAGCCGCGCGACGGCCTATTTGCGCCCTGATCATGCCGAAGCCCTGCTTACGGCCGCCACGCTGCTGAACGGGGATGGCCAGCCAGAACTAGCCGCAGAAACCTATGCGCAAGTGCCCACTACGGCACCAGAGCATTATCTGGCCGAAATGGGCCGCGCCGAAACGCTGATGGCCGCGGGCAAACCGGATGCTGCGCTGGAAGTGATGCAGTCGCTGGCCCGCGCCTATCCCAAACTGCGCAGCGTGCATGCCACCTATGGCGACATGCTCCGGCGCGAGGAAAAGTTTGAAGACGCCGCAAAAGCCTATGATGCCGCTATCGCGCTGATCCCCACGCCGGAGGCCGATGACTGGCGGCTTTTCTTCAGCCGGGGCATCTGCCACGAGCGGCAAAAACGCTGGCCCCAAGCCGAAGCGGATATGCGCAAGGCCCTAGAGCTCAGCCCCGATCAGGCGCAGGTGCTCAATTACCTGGGCTACAGCATGCTGGAGATGAACCAGAATCTTGAGGAAGCGCTGCAACTGATCGAGCGCGCCGTGAAGGCACAGCCCGACAGTGGTGCCATCACCGACAGCCTTGCCTGGGCGTATTTCCGTCTGGGCCGTTATGAGGATGCGGTGGCACCGATGGAGCGAGCCTCGATGATGGAGCCCGTAGACCCCGTGGTCACTGACCATCTGGGCGATGTCTATTGGGCTGTGGGCCGCAAGCTGGAGGCGCAATTCCAATGGCGACGCGCCCTGTCCTACGAGCCCGAGGAGAAAGACGCCACCCGTATCCGCCGCAAGCTGGAAGTCGGGCTGGACAAGGTCTTGGCCGAAGAGGGGGCTGCCCCACTGGAAACCCGGAATGCTGCAAACGATAACTGAATTCGCCCATGCGAAAATCAATCTCTGTCTGCATGTGACGGGGCAGCGCAGCGATGGCTATCACCTGCTGGATTCTCTGGTGGTTTTTGCCGGGATCGGCGACGGATTGCGGGCAACCCCTGCGGCAGAGGTCAGCCTGACCATAGACGGTCCCTTTGCAGATGCGGTGCCAGCAGGAGAGGACAATCTGGTGTTGCGCGCGGCGCGGCTGGTGGCAGATCAGGGCGTGGCGCTACACCTGACCAAGCGGCTGCCCCCGGCCAGCGGCATCGGTGGCGGCTCGGCTGATGCAGCGGCGGCCATCCGGTCCGTGCTGCGTTTGCAGGCCATGGCCGGGCATGCCGCCCCCCTATCGCCCGATGTGGCACGGCAGATTGCGGCTCTGGGGGCGGATGTGCCTGTCTGCCTCGCCTCGCATCCCGCACGCATGCGCGGGATTGGCGAACAGCTGGACTGGGTGCCCCCGCTTCCCGAAGTGCATGTCGTCTTGGCCAATCCACGGGTGGAGGTTTCAACCCCAACGGTATTCAAAGCCCTGACGCAGAAAGATAATCCACCGCTGCCAGAGGCGCTGCCCCAATGGGAAAGCGCCGCCACACTGGCCAGTTGGCTCAAAACCTGCCGCAATGACCTGCAAGCCCCCGCAATGGCGGAACAGCCGGTCATTGGCACAGTGATCGCCGCCCTGGAAGCCCTGCCCGAGGCATTGTTCGCCCGCATGTCAGGCTCTGGGGCCACCTGCTTTGCGCTGTTTGCCAAGGAGGATCAGGCGCAAGACGCAGCCGAGGCGCTGCGGGCAGCCTATCCGGGCTGGTGGGTGGCGGCAGGGCTGATCTATCCCGGCCGCGCCGATATGGCTCAGTTGATCCGCGAGACGACGTAATCCGCAATGTCCGACAGCATGCCCCGGATCGGGTGGTCGGGCAGTGTGGCGATGGCCTCACGCGCCCGCGCCGCCCAGGCGTTCGCATCAGCGCGGGCGGCCTCCATGGCCCCATGCCGCGCCATGATGGCCATGGCCTGCTCCAGATCCCCCTCGACCTGCTGGCCCTTGGCGATGGTGCGCGTCCAGAAGGCGCGTTCTTCCGGCGTGGCCTGTGCGACCGCCTTGATGACAGGGAGCGTCAGCTTGCGCTCGCGGAAATCATCACCAACATTTTTACCGATCGCGGCAGAGGTGCCGCCATAATCCAGCAAATCGTCGGCAATCTGAAAGGCAATACCAAGCGCGTCACCATAGGTGAACAGCGCCTGCACCTGCGCCGGATCAGCCCCCGCAATGACGCCGCCCACCTCGGTTGCCGCCGAGAACAGCGCCGCCGTCTTGCCACGCACCACTTGCAGATAGATCGCCTCGGTGGTGGCCAAGTCCTGCGCCGCAGTCAGTTGCAGCACCTCGCCCTCGGCAATGGTGGCCGAAGCATTGGAGAGGATTTCCATGACCCGCATGGAGCCGGTTTCCGTCATCAACTGAAAGCTGCGGGCAAAAAGATAATCGCCGACAAGAACCGAAGACTTGTTGTCCCACAACAGGTTGGCGGTTGGGCGGCCCCGACGCTGAGCGCTTTCATCCACCACATCATCATGCAGAAGCGTGGCCGTGTGGATGAACTCCACCGTCGCTGCAAGATGGATGTGATAGGGGCCGGCATAGCCACAAAGCCGCGCTGCCGCCAGCGTCAGCAAAGGCCGCAGACGCTTGCCCCCCGCCTCGACCAGATGCGCGGTCACCTGGGGGATGCGGGGCGCATGTTCCGAGGCCATACGGTCACGGATCATCAGATTGACCGCTTCCATATCGGCAGCGAGCCAGCCCATCAGACGCTCATGCGGTTTTTGCGCCACCTCGTCCAAGCCCATCTGCCCCTCGCTTGACCCACTCGACATCCCCGGGGAATGCCGACATTTCTAGTCGAATGAAAGAGATTCTCCGCAGCACAGACCCGACGATCCTTGCCTTTGCCACAGCTCTTCTTGAGGGCGAGGGTATAACGGTGTTTCGGCTGGACGTCCACATGAGCATCCTCGAAGGGGGTATCGGATTGTGGCCGCAAAGGCTCATGGTGGCGGATCGTGATGCGTTTCGGGCCGGAATCGTCTTGCGCGACAATCAGATCGCAACGGGTTTGCCAGACTGATGTTTACCGAAGATCAACTTTCGGATGACAATTTCCTGAATGGGCGGTTGCGGTTGTGGCAACCCCTGCGCGGATACCGCGCCGCGACGGACCCTGTTCTTCTGGCGGCGGCTTGCCCGGCCGCGGCTGGGGACAGTGTGCTGGATCTGGGCTGTGGTGCCGGGGCGGCGGCGCTGTGCCTGGCAGTCCGTGTGCCTGGGGTCAAACTGGCCGGGTTGGAACTTCAATCCGGTTATGCAGAACTCGCGCGGCGCAATGCGGCGCGAAATGGAATCGAAATGGAAGTGGCCGAAGGAGATCTGCGCGCCACGCCAGTAGCGCTTCGCCGGGATTTTGATCATGTGATCTGCAATCCGCCTTACTATCCGGCAGGCGGCACGCCTTCGCCTGTGGCAATGCGCGCCATCGCCATGCAGGTCGAGGAAGTGCCGCTGATGGATTGGATCGCATGTGCAGGACGGCGGCTGCGCCCAGGTGGCTGGCTGACCATGATCACCGGCACAGATGCGTTGCCCGTGCTTTTGGGGAGTTTGGGTAAGCTGGGTTCAGGCGCGGTTCTGCCGCTTGCCGCACGCTCCGGCCGGCCGGCCAAACGGGTGATTCTGCGCGCACGCAAGGGCGGCAAGACCCCGTTCCGCCTGCTGCCCCCGTTTGTGCTGCACCATGGGCCATCACATGACGGTGACCGCGAAGGCTACACGCTTGAGGCGAGCGAGATTTTGCGCGGTGGCAATGACTTTTCGGCGCAGTTTAGCTGAATGCTTCAGAATTGCCGCGTTGCGGCGGTGACATTTTGATGACAGACGCCGAAATCCGTGCTGCAATCATACCTGTCGAACACATCACAGGAGGTTTGCATGACCGTCGCTTCGCATATCGTCGAACTGAAAAGGAAGCACGAGCACCTGTCGGAGATGGTTGAAAAGGCGCAACGCGCGCCAGGCAGCAGCGATCTGGAAATCGCTACGCTGAAAAAGCAGAAGATGAAGCTGAAGGAAGAGATCGAGCGCCTGACTCACGCATGATGCGCGTTTAGCTGTGGTTGTGTTTCGCGCTGGCCCACGCGGCCAGCGCAGCACCAGCGGCGATCAGCACAGCGGCAATTGCCAAGATCAGAGATGGCGCAGCAATCCCTGCGAGAACGAGCGCCAGCGTCGAAAGCAAGGGCGCAGCATAGGAGGCGACACCCAGCAACTGGATGTCGCCTTTTTTCATCCCGATGTCCCAGGTGAAAAACGCCAAGCCTACCGGCCCCAAGCCCAAGGCCAGCATCGAGAACCAGCCGCCTGCCCCCTGTGGCCAGACCGTCTGTTCCAGCAGCAGATGCGCCACCACCGACAGAACGGCGGTGGCCAGGCAATAAATGGTGACAGCCACAGTCGGCACCTGCCCCCAGAAGCGCGACGCGACAGAGTAGACGGCCCAGGTCACGGCACAGGCAAAAGCCAACGCGAGCCCAAGCGCATTGCTCTCGCCCCCCTCCCGAGCCAAGACAATCAGCGTTGCTCCGGCAAAGGCGATCAAGGCGCCAAGAATATGCATTGAGCTCAACCGCTCTCCCGGCAGCGCTCCAGCCAGCAGCACAATGAAAAGCGGCCAAAGATAGGCAATCAGCCCGGTTTCAGCCGCTGGAGCAAGCCGGAAGGCTGTGAAATACAGAAAATGATAGCCAAAAAGCCCAAGTGTGCCCAAGAGATAGACCTTGACAGGCACCTTGCGCAGCAGGGTCATTTGCCCGGTTGACACAGTCCAGACCAGACCAATGACACCACCAATCGCAAAGCAGACCGCGTTCAGCAGAAACGGTGGCACGGGTGCTGAACCTATTGTCAAAAGCGCCAGAAGCGCCCAAAGCAGAATGGCAGAGAAGCCGATCAGGGTGGCGCGGACACGAGACATCAGAGTTCCTGTTTTCGGGCAATCTGCCGGTCACATCAGGCCGCCGCAAGCAAAAAGGCCCGCATATCGCGGACCTTTTGCACCCGATTTCGACGCGGTCAGACGAAGAACTGACCACCATTCGCGCTGATGGTCGAGCCGGTGATGAAGCCTGCGTCATCAGACGCCAGGAACACCACACAGCGTGCGATTTCCTCCGGCTCCCCCAGCCGTCCGACCGGAATCTGCGGGATGATACGCTCGCTCAGCACTTTTTCATCAATCGCCTTCACCATCTCGGTGCCGATGTAACCGGGGCAAATGGCATTGACGGTGATGCCGGCACGCGCGCCCTCTTGGGCAAGTGCCTTGGTAAAGCCAAGATCGCCCGATTTGGCAGCGGAGTAGTTCGCCTGCCCAGCCTGGCCTTTCTGCCCGTTGATCGACGAAATGTTGATGATACGGCCAAACTTGCGGTCACGCATGCCAGACCACAGCGGGTGCGACATGTTGAACAGACCGGTCAGGTTGGTATCGATCACCTCTTTCCACTGCGCCGGCGTCATCTTGTGGAACATGGCATCGCGGGTAATGCCTGCATTGTTGACCAGCACGCCGACGGGCCCCAGGTCAGCTTCAACCTTGGCGATGCCAGCCGCGCAGGCATCGTAGTCGGCAACAGACCATTTATAGGTCGGGATGCCGGTCTCCTTGGTAAAGGCCGCAGCCGCCTCGTCATTGCCAGCATAGTTGGCAGCCACGGAATAGCCCGCATTTTTCAAAGCGATCGAGATGGCAGCGCCAATGCCGCGCGACCCCCCGGTAACCAAAGCAACTTTCGACATGATTCCTCCTCGAGAAAGTCCGTTCTTGAAATCTAGCTACCGAACAAACGAAAGGGGCGCAAGAATATTGCGCCCCTATTTTTTCTTTCGCAGCAATATTGCGCACACGCAGAAATCAGGCGCGTTCCAGACACATGGCAACACCCATGCCACCACCAATGCACAACGTCGCCAAGCCCTTCTTCGCGCCGGCACGGCCCATCTCAAACAGCAGCGTGTTCAGGATGCGGCAGCCGCTAGCCCCGATCGGGTGGCCGATGGCGATGGCCCCACCGTTCACATTCACCTTGGCGGGGTCCCAGCCCATATCCTTGTTCACGGCGCAAGCCTGCGCGGCGAAAGCCTCGTTCGCCTCAATCAGATCGAGGTCTGCCACGGACCAGCCCGCCTTTTGCAGCGCCTTGCGGCTGGCATGGATCGGGCCCACACCCATGATCGACGGATCAAGGCCAGCAGTCGCATAGGATGCAATGCGGGCGAGCGGGGTCAGCCCCCGGCGTGCGGCCTCAGCCTCGGTCATCAAGACAACCGCCGCCGCGCCATCATTGATGCCGGAGGCGTTCCCCGCAGTGACGGACCCCTCTTTGGTGAAGGCCGGCTTGAGCTTGGCCATGCTGTCCAGCGTCGCACCATGGCGGATATATTCGTCAGCATCGACGATCGTGTCGCCCTTGCGCGTCTTCACCGTGAAGGGGATGATCTCATCCTTGAACTTGCCAGCCTTCTGGGCAGCTTCGGCCTTGTTCTGGCTTGCCAATGCAAATTCATCCTGCATGTCGCGGCTGATCTGCCATTGGTTCGCCACGTTTTCGGCAGTCTGCCCCATGTGATAGCCGTTGAAAGCGTCCCAGAGGCCGTCCTTGATCATCGAATCGATGAATTTCATATCGCCCATTTTCTGCCCTGCGCGCAGATGCGCCACATGGGGGGAAAGCGACATGTTCTCTTGCCCGCCAGCGACCACGATCTCGGCATCGCCAAGCTGGACATGTTGTGCGCCAAGGGCGACCGCCCGCAGGCCAGAACCGCACACCTGATTGAGCGACCATGCCGAGGCCTCTTTGGCGAGACCGGCCAGGATATGTGCCTGCCGGGCAGGATTCTGTCCCTGCCCTGCTGTCAGAACCTGACCCAGAATCGTTTCCGACACTTCCGCCTTTTCAAGACCTGCCCGCGCAACAACAGCCTCGATCACAGCAGCGCCAAGTTCATGCGCGGGTGTATTCGCGAAAGAGCCGTTGAAGCTGCCAACGGCCGTGCGCCCGGCAGATACGATAACAACATTGGTCATGGATGGTCCTCTCCCTTGGCCGATGCGGGGCAATCAACCGCCGCTTTGCAGCATGGGTAGGCCGTTACGCAGCGTCGCGCAAGAAAATTGCGCAAAACACCCGTTTCGCTTTTCGCATATCTGCCATGACATCCATCGAATAGCCTCAAGCCCGTTTGCTCGCCTCTTGCGGCAGAAAGGCAGGGCGAAGACTGGGCGCACCAAAAAGGTAGCCCTGCAAGCAGTCCATGCCTATGGACTGCAAATAGGCTGCCTCCTCAGCCGTCTCGACAGATTCGGCGACGGCGAACATCTCGAACTGTCTTGCGATAGACAGCAGCGCACGGGTCAGAACCTGGTTGTCCGGGTCACGATGGATATTGCGAATGAACTGGCCGTCGATCTTGATGATGTCGAAAAAGAAATCCTTGAAGTAGCGGAAAGCGGTAAAGCCAGCTCCGAAATCGTCCAACGCGAAGGCGATGCCCTCGCGTTGCAGATCGTCCATGAAGGCGGTGACGATCTCGGGCACCAGCATGGCCGAACTTTCAGTGATTTCAAGGATCAACCGTTCGCCGACAGTCGGGGAAAGCTGCAAACCCTTCTTCAAGGTGCGCATCCAGCGTGGATAGCCAATCGAACGGGCCGACATATTGACCGATATCCGCACATCGGAATGACGCGCGAGCGTCTGAAGGCCAAGCTCAAGCGCCGCGCAGTCGATCATGCGGCCAAGTTCCTGTGTTTCGACAGCCCCCATGAAATCCTTGGCCGGGATGACGCGGCCCTTTTCATCCAGAACCCGGACCAGCGCTTCCCAGAACGCAGTCCGCCCGGGATCAGCCGCCAGCACGACCGGCTGAAAAGCCAACCGAACGCGCCCTTTCTGCAAAGCCTCCTGCACCATGAGCATGGTCTGCTTGTCCTGCTCGGAGACCACGAAAGCCAGAGGATTGGCATCCGCGCCGCCCATGCCATTTCTGCGATCGACTGCCATGCTGCCCCCTTGGACTTCAAATCCTCGACAGGTTTGCCGGGTAGAGGTAAAGACAGAATGAAAGTTCTCATTTAGTTCCAATCTTAATGAAAGGAAGCGCCTTGCCTGAGAGATGCGCCTGGTGTGGCACCGACCCGCTTTATGTGGCTTATCATGACGAGGAATGGGGCGTGCCGGAACGTGATGGTCGACGCCTGTTTGAGATGGTGATCCTGGAGGGTTTCCAGGCCGGGCTGAGCTGGATCACGATTTTGCGCAAGCGCGAGAATTTTCGAGCGGCTTTTCAAGGATTTGACCCCGATGTTCTGGCGCAATGGGGCGAAACCGATGTCCTGCGGTTGCTGTCAGATGCCGGGATCGTCCGCCATCGCGGCAAGATCGAAGGCGCGATCACAGGGGCAAGAGCCTTTCAGCGCATCGAGGCCCGTGAAGGCTTTTCGACATTCTTGTGGAACTTTGTCGGAGGACAGCCGATCCAGACATCCTTGGTGTCGCTGGAGCAGGCGCGGGCGCACAGCCCCGAATCGCAGGCAATGTCGAAAGCTCTCAAGGCAGAGGGGTTCAAGTTCTGCGGCCCGACCATCACCTATGCCTTCATGCAGGCATGTGGCATGGTGAATGACCACTTGCTGAGCTGCCCCTGGCACGCGAAGACGGCCGCTCTCGCCTAAGCAGGCCCCCGATTTTTCGACGAAAAATCGTCAGCCCTCTATTTGATAAGGGCGTCAATCACCGCATGGGCCTCGGGCGCGTTCCAGTCGGCATCGCCGATCAGCCGCCCGACCTCCTGCCCTTCAGGGTTCAAGATCACGGTGACCGGCAGGCCTGCCACGCCCATGCTGCGCGCCAATTCCATCTTTGGATCGCGCAGCGCTTGCAGATGCTGCACACCCGCTTCATCGAAGAAATCGGTAATGCCCTGTACCGCATTGCGCCCGGTCGCAACCGTCACCACCTCGAACCGCTCTCCCCCCTTCGCGGTTTGCAGCGCCCCGAGCGAAGGCATCTCGGTCCGGCAGGGTGGGCACCAGGTGGCCCAGAAATTCACCAACACCCATTTGCCGCGAAACTCGGACAGGCTGCGCGGGGCGTCATCCATCCCCAGCAGCGCGACATCGGGCAAGGTCTGCGGTTCTGCGAAGCTGAGCTTCTGCATGTCGCCCGCGCGCAGCGCATCGGCGGCGGCAAGATCGGCCGCAGCCGGGTTTGCACCGAACAGCAAGGCCGTATAAAGAACGGCAGCACGAATTGGCAGCATTTCCCCTCCGTAAAGACAGGCCCGAAGATGAGCGCAGACGACAAAACCCAGACCGCCGCGAACAGCATGTGGGGCGGGCGCTTTGCCAGCGGGCCGGATGCCATCATGCAGGCGATCAACGCCTCCATCGGCTTCGACCAGCGGCTTTACGCACAGGATATTGCCGGGTCTCGCGCCCATGCCGCGATGCTTGCGGCACAAGGCATCCTGACCAGTAGCGATGCCGAGGCCATTCGGGAAGGGCTGCTCACGGTCTTGTCAGAGATCGAGGCCGGAAAGTTCGCATTCCGGGTCGAGCAGGAAGACATTCATATGGCGGTCGAAAGCCGCCTGACCGAGATCATCGGCGAGGCAGGCAAGCGGTTGCACACGGGCCGGTCGCGCAATGATCAGGTGGCGGTGGATTTCCGTCTGTGGGTGCGCGCGCAATGCGATGCGGCCATTGAGGGAATCACGGCGCTGATGCGCGCCTTTGTGGCGCAGGCCGAGGCCGGGGCCGACTGGATCATGCCCGGCTTCACCCATCTGCAAACCGCGCAGCCCGTCACCTGGGGCCATCACATGATGGCCTATGTGGAGATGCTGGCCCGAGACCGCTCGCGGTTTGAGGATGCGCGCCGCCGGATGAACGAGTGCCCCCTGGGCGCTGCGGCACTGGCGGGCACCGGCTTTCCGATTGATCGGCACATGACGGCGGCAGAACTGGGCTTTGACCGGCCCACGGCCAACAGCCTTGATTCCGTCAGCGACCGCGATTTCGCGCTGGAATTCCTGTCGGCCTCCAGCATCTGCGCCATGCACCTGTCACGCTTTGCCGAGGAATTGGTGATCTGGTCCAGCGCGCAATTCCGCTTCGTGCGGCTGAGCGACAAATGGACGACCGGGTCGTCGATCATGCCGCAGAAAAAAAACCCCGATGCGGCAGAACTGCTGCGCGCCAAGTTAGGCCGCATCATGGGGGCCACAGTGGCGCTGTTCACCGTAATGAAGGGCCTGCCGCTGACCTATTCCAAGGATATGCAGGAGGACAAGGAGCAGGTCTTTGACGCTGCCGATACGCTGATGCTGGGCCTCGCCGCGATGACGGGCATGGTGTCGGACATGCAGGCGCAGGTCGATACGCTGCGCGCCGCCGCCGCCAGCGGCTTTTCCACCGCCACCGATCTGGCCGACTGGCTGGTGCGCGAACTGGGCCTGCCCTTCCGCGAGGCGCATCATGTCACCGGCACGCTGGTCGCCATGGCCGAGAAGAAGGGCTGCGATCTGCCTGAGCTCACGATGTCTGAAATGCACTCGGTGCATCCGGGCATAAACCAGAGTGTATATTCGGTGCTGGGCGTGGTGAACTCGGTAAACTCCCGGCAGTCTTACGGCGGAACTTCGCCGGTGCAGGTCAAGGCGCAGATCGCCCGCTGGAAAGCCGCGCTGGCCTGAGGCAGCCTTGGGCCGGGCACCAGAGGCCCGGCCTTTGCAGGAGCTTTCATGCGCATTCTTCTCTCCCTCTCGGTTCTGGCGCTGCTGGCCGCCTGCGGTGCCAATGGCGAACCGCAACCGCCCGAACCCGGCGTCAAGATCTCGGGCGAGGCGCGGATCGGTGTGGTGGGCACATTGTGAGACCTTTGCCCGCCCTGGCCTTGCTGTGTCTGGCAGCTTGCGCGACCGAACCGCGCATGGGAATTTATGTCGATCCGACGGGACAAGTGCATCCGTCGGTCGCCACGACTGTGGGCGGGTTGCGGATCGGGGCCAATGGCAGCGGCGGGCATGTCGGCACTTCGGTCGGGCCGATTGATCTTGGTGTGGGGTTCTGAATGTCGGTTCTGCGGAGCATTTATCTGGCGCTGGCGGTCTGGGGCGCGGTGCATCCGATGTATTGGTTTGTCACCCATATGCGGGAAACCGGCACCGGGCTGTCCGGGCTGATTGATGCCTGGCATGTGAATGCCTCGACCACCGGCCTCACATGGGATCTGACGATTGCCGCCTTTACCCTGACGATCTGGGTTCTGGCCGAAACCTGGGTGCGGAAGAACTGGCTGGCCCTGATCGCCATCCCCGCCACTTTCTGCATCGGTGTCAGCTGCGGCCTGCCGCTCTATCTGTTCCTGCGCACCGCCCCCGTTCGGTGAGGGCTGGCCGATTGCAGGCTGTCGGGGTTCTGCTATAGCGGGGCGATCTGGCGGGAAGCCGGGGATTACAGGAGGCGCGCATGGACCATTTCCTTTATCGCAACGGCAGCCTGCATGCGGAAGGCGTCGCGCTGTCCGAGATTGCGGCCTCGGTCGGCACGCCCTTCTATTGCTATTCGGCTGCCACGCTGACCCGGCATTACCAGCTGTTCAAGGAAGCGCTGGCACCAATGGACAATCTGGTCTGTTTCGCCATCAAATCGCTGTCCAATGTCGCGGTGCTGAAGCTGCTGGGCGATCTGGGCGCGGGCATGGATGTGGTGTCCATGGGCGAGTATCTGCGGGCCAAGGCGGCAGGCGTGCCCGGCGAACGTATCGTGTTTTCTGGCGTCGGCAAAACCCGCGAGGAGATGCGCGTGGCGCTGGAAGGCGGCATCCGCCAGTTCAACGTGGAAAGCGAGCCGGAGATGCGCGCGCTGTCCGAGGTGGCGGTGTCGCTGGGGGTCAAAGCCCCCATCGCGGTGCGCGTGAACCCCGATGTCGATGCCAAAACCCATGAGAAAATCGCCACCGGCAAATCCGAGAACAAGTTCGGCATCCCGATTGCCCGCGCCCGCGAGGTCTATGCCGAGGCCGCCCGCCTGCCGGGGCTGGAGGTCGTGGGGATCGACGTGCATATCGGCAGCCAATTGGTTGATCTGGAACCTTTTGAACAAGCCTTTCAAAAGGTTGCCGATCTGACGCTGGCGCTGCGCGCCGACGGGCATAGCATCCGGCGGCTGGATCTGGGCGGCGGACTGGGCATTCCATACACCCGCTCGAACGAGGCCCCGCCCCTGCCGATGGATTACGGCGCCATGGTGAAACGCACTTTGGGCCACCTGGACTGCGAGATCGAGATCGAGCCGGGTCGGCTGATTTCCGGCAATGCGGGGGTGCTGGTCTCCAGTGTGATCTATGTGAAAAACGGCGAGGGGCGGGATTTCCTGATCCTCGATGCGGCGATGAACGATCTGGTAAGACCTTCGATGTACGGTGCCCATCATGACATCGTTGCCGTGGCCGAACCCGCCCCCGGCGCGCCAACGATGCCCTTCGACGTGGTGGGGCCGGTTTGCGAAACCGGCGACACCTTTGCCAAGGCCCGCGATCTTCCGCTGCTGGCGGAGGGCGATCTGGTGGCTTTCCGCTCAGCGGGCGCTTATGGCGCGGTGATGGCGAATGAATACAACACGCGCCCCCTTGTGCCGGAGGTGCTTGTGAAGGACGATCACTTCGCCGTCATTCGTGAACGGCCCAGCTATGACGAGATGCTGAAGCGCGATAGGCTGCCAGAATGGCTTTGAGCCGGAACGGCTTTGAGAAATGTGACGGAGGCGATGGCCAGATCTGAGACGCCCGAGGTGATGCGGCACATCCGTTGGCCCCTGCGGCTGACATGGGTGGGCCTTTGGGCGGAACGCCTGTCGCGGGCCTTCTGGCCGCTGTGGACGGTTCTCTTGCTGGCGCTTTCGGCCCTTGCCTTCGGGGCGCAGGACGTGCTGCCGCTGGAGGCGGCCTGGGTCGGGCTGGTCGCCATTGCGCTTGGCACCCTTTGGGCCCTGATTTCGGGCTTTCGCCGGTTTCGCCGCCCCACACGGGCCGAGGCACTGGCGCGGCTGGATGCCTCGTTGCCAGGTCAACCGCTGAGCGCGTTGTCTGATGATCTTGCAATCGGCAGCTCCGATCCGGCAGCCCTAGCCGTCTGGCAGGCGCATCGGGCACGGATGGCAAACCGAGCCGCCACGGCCCGCCCTGTGCGCCCCATGCTGGACCTTGCGCCCCGCGATCCGTTCGGGCTGCGGTTTCTGGCTCTGACAGCGCTGATCATGGCGCTGATGTTCGGTTCGATCTGGCGGGTCGCCTCCATCACCGGGCTGGGCGCCAATCCCGCAGAGGCCATGATGAATGGCCCGAGCTGGGAGGCTTGGGCACAACCCCCGCTGCATACCGGCAAACCTGCGCTTTACCTCAATGACATGCCCGCAGGTGCGCTGGAACTGCCGCGCGGAACGCGGGTTCAAGTGCGGCTTTACGGCGTGGTTGGTGCGCTGACGCTGACAGAAACCGTATCGGCCGCGACCACGCCGCCCCCGGCTTCTGACCTCGCGCAGAATTTTGACGTTCTGCAAGACGGTGCCATTGCGATCAACGGGCCAGGCGGGCGGGAATGGCAAGTTGTGGCGTTGAAGGATCGTGCCCCCTCGATCACCACCGACGGCAAGATCACACGCGAGCGGGATGGCAAGATGAAACTGCCTTTCGCGGCGGAGGATGACTTCGCCATTGCGTCAGGCACAGCCACCATCACGCTGGATATGACGGCGATTGACCGCCGCTATGGCCTTGCCATCGAACCCGAACCGCGCCCGGACCTGTTGCTTGACCTGCCGCTCCCGATCAGCGGCAATCGCGCAAGGTTCGAAGATGCCCTGATCGAGGACGTATCAGAACACGCCTTTGCCAATCTGCCGGTTCAGATACGACTGGAGGTCAAGGATGCACAAGGCCAGACTGGCAGCACAGCCCCGCTTTTGGTGACACTGCCGGGCAAGCGCTTCTTCGATCCGTTGGCGGCTGCCATCATCGAATTGCGGCGCGATCTGCTGTGGAACCGCGCCAATGCACCGCGAGCAGCACAAATCTTCAAGGCTGTCACGCATTTGCCGGATGATTTGACGCGCGACGAAAAGACATTTGCACGCCTGAAAAGTGCGATTACCAAGCTGGAAAAGGCCAAGACCGCGCTGTCCCCCGAAATGCGCGACGCTTTGGCCAAGGAACTGTGGGAAATCGCCCTGCTGGTGGAGGAAGGGGATCTGGCCTCGGCCCGCGAACGGCTTGCCCGCGCACAGGAACGCCTGAACGAAGCTATCCGCAACGGTGCCGATCCAGCAGAAATCCAGACGCTGATGGACGAGCTGCGCGCCGCCACCGACGACTACATGCGCCTTCTCGCGCAAGAGATGGAGCGCAACCCGGACGGTGCCGAAGCGAATGCTGGCGAACAGATGCAGATCACCGGCGACCAGATTCAGGAGATGATGGATGAAATTCAGCGCCTGATGGAAGAAGGCAAGATGGCCGAGGCTGCGCAGGCCATGGCGATGTTGCAGCAGTTGTTGCAAAATCTGCAAATGACAGAAGGCGGCGGGGGCCAGGGTGGGCTGCAAGTGCCCGGCATGAAGGGCTTGCAGGAAACCCTGCGCGACCAGCAAAGCCTCTCGGATGACGCCTTCCGCGACCTGCAACAGGGTGCCCCCGGCGAGCGCTCTGATGAAAGCGAGGGTCAGGGGGGCGATCAGGAGCAGGGCGAGGAGAGCCTGGCAGACCGACAAAAGCAGTTGCGCGACCGGCTGGACGGGCTCAACCAAGGGCCATTGCCCGGTGCGGGCACCCAGCGCGGGGCCGATGGCCGCGACGCCTTGAGCGAGGCTGAACGCCGCATGCAAGAGGCGGAACGTGCGTTGCGCGAGGGGGATTTGTCTGGCGCGCTGGATCGTCAGGCCGAAGCCATGGATGCCATGCGAGACGGCATGCGCGCATTGGGCGAGGCACAGGCCGAAGCAGATCGCCGGGATGCCGAGGGATCAGATGGAGAGCGTCTGGCCGAACGAGAGACTTCGCGGGATCCGTTGGGCCGTGAGCCTGGTGAGAATGGCCGGCGGATCGGATCGGACCGGAACCTGTTGCAAGGTCAGGATGTAGAGCGCCGGGCGCAAGACCTTCTGGATGAGATCCGCCGCCGGTCGGGCGAACAGAACCGGAGCGAAAGCGAGCGAGATTACCTCAAACGCCTGCTGGATCTGTTCTGACCGTTCTCAAGCCTGCAACCAGGCAGTCGCCTGTTGCATGAGCCGATCCAGCCCCAGGCGCAGCGCGTCCACACCGGTCACAAAACTGTCCATGATGCCGGCAAGCGCCGGAACGGCCGTGCCGATGCGCGGTGCAAACATATACCCCGTCACCAACAGCAGCGCCGCCAACAAAGCCAAGCCGAACCCCAAGCGGAACTCACGCCGACCCGTGCGGGGATCTGCGCTTCGGTGCCCCGCGTCCTCCGCCGTCAATCCCCCTTGCTCGGGGCTCAGGGTAGAATTGATTTCCTCGATGTCAGGCAGAAGATCACGGCCTTTCGACGGCCTGACCAATGGCTCTGGCTGGCCCGGCCCCTCGGCCTCCATGCCTTTGATCTGTGCAATCCGGCGTGCCGCCCCACCGGCTGCGGCCATTTCCAACCCGAGATCACCCTGCATTTCCAGCCGATGTTCCTCACGCGAGCGGGCCTGCACCTCGCGCTCGGCTTCCTCGCGCAGCAGAGCCAGCGCATCTTCATCCAGCCCGCGCGTGGCACTGATCACCGGTGGGACAGTCGATGCAGGAGGGGTGGGCACGCCCGAAGAGACCACAGCCTCTGCCATGGGCTCTACCGCCAAGGCCACCTCTGGAGGCGGCGGAGGCACAGGCCCGGCAGCCTCGAACAATTCGGCCTCAGCCGCCTCTGCGGCAAGCCGTTCAGGCGAAAGTTGATACCAGGCATGGCCACAACTGGAGCATTGCACATCGCGCCCCTCCTCGGGGATCGCATCATCGGCGACCTCGTATTGCGCATCGCAATTGGGGCAAATCAGGCGCATCTATACCGCTCCCGCCGCTTAACGGCTTGTGTCTTTAACCTTTTTAGCAACGATATGTTTCCGATCCAAGCCTGTGAGGCACAGGAATTTTATATTCGCGACACTCAATGCCCTGAATTTGCATCTCCTCCTCGGGATTGTGCGGCGCCCGCTGGCGGTTTATGGCAAGAAGATGCGGCAGGGACGCAAGGGGCAGGCGGTGATTTCATTCGAGAATGTGGCCTATAACTATGGCGGTGGTGAGCTGCTGTCGGAAATTTCATTGCGGCTGGCCCCCGGTTCGTTCCACTTCCTGACCGGACCGTCTGGGGCGGGAAAATCCACCTTTCTGAAACTGTGCTATGCCGAATTGCTGCCGACAGCCGGGCATGTCACGATTTTTGACCGTGAAGTGCGCAGCCTTAGCCGCGACGAGGTGGCGCATACCCGCAGGCGGGTGGGTGTGGTGCATCAGAACTGCCAGTTCCTCGATCACTTGCCACTGGCCTCAAACGTCACCCTGCCGCTGACGGTCTCGAACCGTGAAGTGAGCGGGCAGGATCTGGGCGATCTGCTGTCCTGGGTCGGGCTGCGGCATCTGGCCGATGCGTTGCCGCCATCGCTGTCAGGAGGCGAACGGCAGAGGGCGGCGCTGGCGCGGGCCGTGATTGTGGACCCGGAGGTGATCCTGGCCGATGAGCCAACCGGCAACCTGGATTGGGAAATGTCCTTGCGGCTGCTGACCCTGCTGGTCGAACTGAACCGCATGGGGAAAACGATTGTCATCGCCACCCATGACATGAACCTGATCCGGCAAGCCAAGGCGCAGGTCGCGGCTCGGGTGCTGCGCATCCGCAACCGGCGGGTGCAATTGGCGGGGGCGGATCTGTAATGGTCAAGGCT
>CALKAA010000428.1 GCA_937983495.1 uncultured Gemmobacter sp.
AGCGCTTGAATGGCATTCAAGAGGTCGGGAGTTCGATCCTCCCTGGCTCCACCAATTACCTCCCTGGCTCCACCAATTCACCAAAATGAGTAATGAGACGTTTCGTTTCGGCCGGTTTTGCGCCGGAAGGGTAACACCCTATACAGTTTGCCCCCTTGCGAGGGGCGCGGCCCTCGACCAGAGTGCTGACGGTGATCGGTGGACCGGATGTTCTGCGAGGGATGATGCAAAAGCTGACCAGTTCTGTGGTGATCGACGCCCCGCCCGAAGCGATCTGGCCGCTGTTCTTCACGGATGACCGAATCCCGCTCCTGTTCCGCTTCGGGCTGCCCAAGGCGGTGTCCTGTTCGATCATCGCGGGCGATGGCACGCCGGGCAGCATCCGGCGCTGCATCACCACGCGGGGTTACATGGATCAGGTGATCGAGCAGGCCGAACCGATGGCGCGCTTTGGCTATCGGCTGATCGAGAGCGACTATTGGGGGCAAGGCCATATCGGCCATGTCTCAGATGACATCCGGCTGGAGCGGATCACACCGAACCAGACGCGGGTGCATCGGGTGACCCGCTTTGACGCCAAAGGGCCGCTGCGCTGGCCGGGGCTTTGGGTGATGCGGCTGGGGTTCATCGCCGCGCATCGCTATGCCAATGAGAACTGGAAGCGGCTGGCCGAGGCGGCGTGAGCCTTACCCGGCATCGGTGCGGCCGCGACGGTCGGCGCGCAGATTGGCGTAAAGCACATGGTTGCGCCAGCGCCCCGCGATTTGCAGATAGGCCTGCGCCACGCCTTCATATTTGAAGCCGGTCTTTTCCAGCACCCCGCGCGAGGCGGCGTTTTCGGGCAGGCAGGCGGCCTCGATGCGGGAGAGGTCCATCTGGGCGAAGGCGTGATGCACCACCGCCAGAATCGCCTCGCGCATGAAGCCGTGGCGCGCGAAGGGGGCCCCGACCCAATACCCCAAAGTGCCCGCCTGCACCGGGCCACGGCGGATATTGTCCAGCGTGATGGCCCCCAGCAGGCGCTGGTCGCTGCGGCGCAGCATCAGAAGCGGCAGCGCGGTGCCCTGCGCCTCGGCGCGATTGGCCCAATAGACGCGGTTGGTAAAGGCCTTGCGGGTCAGGTGGTCATGCGCCCAGACCGGCTCCCACGGGGCGAGAAAATCGGCGCTGGCGGCGCGCAGCTCGGCCCATTGGCGGTAATCGCCATGGGTCGGCAGGCGCAGGGTCATGCGCTCGGTCTCGATGCGGATCTTGCGGCGCAGGCCGGACAGCATCAGGCGGCGAGCCTGCGCCGGATGGCCTCCAGATCGGGGGCGGCGCTGACCGGGCCGTAAAGCGCCATGGCCACCTGCGCCCCGACCAGATCGGCGGCATACCGGCGCACATCGGCAGTGGTGACGGCATCAATGCGCGCCACGGCCTCCTCCACATCCGGCACCCGGCCCCAGATCGACAAGAGCCGCGCATTGCGCTCGGCCCGGCTGGAGGGGCTTTCCAGCCCCATGAGCAGACCGGCCTTGAGCTGCGCCCGGGCGCGGGCGACCTCGGCCTCCGACATATCCTCAGCGGCGCGTTTCAGCTCGTCGATGGTCAGTTGGGTCAGATCGCCGATCTCCTCCTCGGAGGTGCCGGCATAGATCGTCATGCTGCCAGTATCCTCATAGGCGCCGGATTGCGCGAAGATCGAATAGCAAAGACCCCGCTCCTCGCGGATTTTCTGGAACAGCCGCGAGGACATGCCGCCGCCCATGGCGCTGGACCAGATCTGCGCGGTGTAGACATCGGGCGAGAGATAGCCCGGTGCCTCGAAGGACAGGGCGAAATGCACCTGCTCCAGATCCTTCACCTCGCGGCGCTCGCCGCCGAGGAAATGGGCGGGCGCAAGGGTCGGGTTCCCCACGGGGCGCAGATCGCCAAAGATCGCGGTGGCCTGCGCCACGATGGCGTCGTGATCCACGCCCCCGGCGGCGGCCAGGATCATCTGGTCGGGGCCGTAATGCTCGGCCACGAAGCCGGTCAGATCGGCCCGGGTGAACGAGGACACCCGCTCCGACGGGCCCAGAATGGTGCGCCCGAAGGGCTGATCGGGGTAGGATACCTCTTGCAGCCAGTCAAAGATGATGTCGTCGGGCGTATCCAGCGCCTGCCCGATTTCCTGCAAGATCACATGGCGTTCGGTCTCGATCTCTTTCGGGTCGAAGATCGGGTTCAGCACGATGTCGGAAATGACGTCCAGCGCCAGCGCCACATCGGCGGACAGGACGCGGGCGTAATAGGCGGTCATCTCCTTGGAGGTATAGGCGTTGATATAGCCGCCCACATCCTCGATCTCCTCGGCGATTTGCAGCGGGCTGCGCGTGGCGGTGCCCTTGAAGGCCATATGTTCGAGGAAATGCGCGATGCCGTTCTGCTCGGCCCGCTCGTGCCGCCCACCTGCCGTCACCCAGATGCCGACCGAGGCCGATTGCAGCCGCGGCATGTGTTCAGTCACGATGCGGAAGCCATTGGGAAGGGTGGTGATGCGAAGCGACAAGGAAACACCTGTGCAGGATGTGTGAATTGGCTGGTTCTACAGCCTGCGCCGCCCGAGTGAAAGGGGCGGCGCGACAAGGCGGCACAAGGCCTTTAGATCCGCTCGCGCACCAAGGCTTGCAGGGCGGCCAGATCATTGGGCACGCGGGTCACGCGTTCGGGGCGGTCGAACAGATCGGCCATGCGCGGCGGCAGCGCGGGGCGAATGCCGGTGGCGGCCTCCACGGCGTCGGGGAATTTGGCCGGGTGGGCCGTCGCCAGTGTGATCATCGGCGTGGTGCCCAGATGCTCTTGCGCGACCTTCACCCCCACGGCACCATGCGGGCAAAGAAGCTCACCGCTGGCGGCGAGTTCTGCCTTGATGGTGGCGGTGGTTTCGTCTTCGGAACAGCGGCCCGAGGCGAAGGTGGCGCGCAGGGTTTCCAAGGCACCTTGGGAAATGCGGAAGGCACCGGATTTCAGATCTTCCATCAGCGCAGCCACCGCCCCGCCATCGCGGCCATAGGCATCGAACAGCGCGCGTTCAAAGTTCGACGAGACCTGAATATCCATCGAGGGGCTGATCGAGGGCGTCACGCCATGGGTGGCATATTCGCCCGAGCGCAGGGCGCGGTCGAGAATGTCGTTCTGGTTGGTGGCGATCACCAGTTGCGAGATCGGCAGGCCCATCTTGCGGGCGATATAGCCTGCGAAGATGTCGCCGAAATTGCCGGTGGGCACGGTGAAGCTGACCTCGCGGTGCGGCGCACCGAGCGACACGGCGCTGGAGAAGTAATAGACCACCTGCGCCAGCACGCGCGCCCAGTTGATGCTGTTCACGCCCGCCAGCCGCACGCCGTCGCGGAAGGCGAAATCGTTGAACATGTCCTTCACGCGGGCCTGCGCATCGTCGAAATCGCCGTCGATGGCGAGGGCGTGGACGTTGGATTCCGTCGGCGTGGTCATCTGGCGGCGCTGCACTTCGGATACGCGGCCATGGGGGAACAGGATGAACACATCGACATTGGCCAGGCCCTTGAAGGCCTCGATGGCGGCGGAGCCGGTATCGCCCGAGGTGGCGCCGACGATGGTGATGCGCTCGCCCGTCTTGGCCAGCGCCGCCTGCATCATCTGGCCGATGAGCTGCATGGCGAAATCCTTAAAGGCGAGCGTCGGGCCGTGGAACAGCTCCAGCAGGAAATGGTTCGGCGCGAGCTGCTTCAAGGGCGCGCGGGCGGCATGGCCGAAACCGGCATAGGCGCGGGCGATCAGGGTCTTGAATTCGTCATCGCTGAACGTGTCGCCCATGAAGGGGCGCATGACGCGGAAGGCGATTTCCTCATAGGGCAGGCCTGCCAGCGCGGCGATCTCATCAGGCGTGAATTGCGGCACGGTCTGCGGCACATAGAGCCCGCCGTCGCGGGCAAGGCCCGTCATCATCGCTTCGCCGAAGGACAGAACGGGCGCCTGCCCGCGGGTCGAGATATACTGCATGGTCACGCCTCATTGCTCCGCCGTCTGATACGCCACAGATAAAGGGCTGTCATCCCCAACCATGCGAAGGCCAGCGAAAACCATGTGATCGCATAGCCGAGATGGTTGTTGGTGAAGGTCACCGTTACCAGGCGCGGGGTGATGCCCTGCCCTGTATCCTCGCGCGCGACGACCATGACGGGATCGGTGTTCAGCGCCTGCGCCATGGCCGCCACATCGCGGCCAAACCAGATGTTGCGGTCCAGGTCGGGCGCGGGGGTGGAGCTGTTCACATCATCGGGCCAGATCAGATTGCCGGTGATTTGCGCCGCCTGCCCCGGTCGCGCGGCCGTTTTCTGATCTTCGGGAAGGAAGCCCCGGTCGATCAGGATGCGGCGGCCTTGGGTGGTTTCAAAGGCGGCGATGACCAGAAAGCCCGGCCCCTCGCCGGGAATGGAGGTCAGCACATGCGCCTCGCCCCCCGGAT
>CALKAA010000429.1 GCA_937983495.1 uncultured Gemmobacter sp.
GCAGGCCATCGCCCGGATGGAGGCGCGGCTGGATGCGCCCGAAGCCACCGCCGCCACCGCCGCCGCGCTGCACCTCTCGCCCCGGCGGTTTGAGCAACTGTTCCGCGCCAATCTGGGCGTGACGCCCGGCGCCTATGCCCTGATGCTGCGCCTGCAAGCGGCGCGGCGGATGCTGACCGACACCCGCCACCCCCTTGCCGAAATCGCCCTGCGTTGCGGGTTTTCCAGCGCCTCGACCCTCAGCCGCGCTTTCCGGGCGGAGTTTGGCCAACCGCCCTCCGCCCTGCGCCGCGCTTAGGCCGCGTCCAAGAGCCCGCGCCCTTTCAGCAGCGCCTCCACGCCCGGCATCCGGCCCCGGAACGCCAGATACAACTCCTCCGCCGGGCGTGATCCGCCCGCCGACAGGATGAACCGCTCCAGCCGCGCCGCCGTTTCCGGGTCAAACGGATTGCCGGTTTCCTCAAAGGCAGCAAAGGCATCGGCATCCATCACCTCCGACCACATATAGCTGTAATAGCCCGAGGAATAGCCGTCACCCGAGAAGACATGCGCAAAATGTGGTGTGGCGTGGCGCATGCGAATGGCGCGCGGCATGCCAAGCGCCTCCAGCACCTCGGCCTGTTTCTGCATCGGATCGGCGGGGGCCGGGCCTTCATGGAAGGCCAGATCGACCAGCGCCGAGGCGACAAACTCCACCGTGGCAAAGCCCTGATCATAGGTGCCCGCCGCCAGCAGCCGCTGCAACATCTCGGCCGGCATCGGCGCGCCGCTCTGCCAATGACGTGCGTGGGTTTCCAGCACCTCCGGCACTTCCAGCCAATGTTCATACAACTGGCTCGGCAATTCCACGAAATCGCGCGCCACCGAGGTGCCGCTGATGAAGCCATAGGTCACATCCGACAGCATCTGATGCAGCGCATGGCCGAATTCGTGAAACAGCGTGCGCGCGTCGTCATAAGACAGAAGGCTCGGCTCGCCCTTGGCGAAATTGCAGATATTCACCACGATCGGCACCACGCGCCCGCCCAGCTTGCGCTGACTGCGCATTGCCGAACACCAGGCCCCCGAGCGTTTGGAGCTGCGCGCGAAGTAATCGCCAATGAAGACAGCAATGGTCTCGCCATCGCGTGAAACCTCCCATGCGCGGGCATCCGGGTGATAAAGATCAACCTGCAAGGGCTTGAAATCCAACCTGAAAAGCCGATGCGCGCAATCGAAACAGGCCGCGATCATCGCCTCCAGCCCCAGATAGGGTTTCAGCGCCGCCTCATCCAGATCATGCTCGGCCTTGCGGCGCTTTTCGGAATAATAGCGCCAGTCCCATGGCTCCAGCGGCCCGGCCACGCCATCCGCCGCCAGCATCTGCGCGAGGATAGCCGCATCCGCTTCGGCCCGCGCCCGCGCCGGCTCCCACACCCGCATCAGCAGATCACGCACCGCTGCCGGCGTTTTCGCCATTTCCGGTTCCAGCTTGAAATCGGCAAAGCTGGCATAGCCCAGAAGCTGAGCCCGCTCTGCCCGGAGCCGCAAGATCTCGGCCGCCACGCCGCGATTGTCATGCGCATTGCCATTGGCCCCGCGCGCGACCCAAGCCTCATAGGCCTTTTCCCGCAGCGCCCGGCGGGGCGAGAATTGCAAGAACGGCACGATCAGCGAACGGCTGGTGGTGATGATCGGCCCCAGCCCCTTTTCCGCACCTGCCGCGCGGGCGGCATCGAGCAGGAAATCGGGCAGCCCGTCCAGATCCTCCGGGGCCAGCTCCATGAACCAGCCGCGTTCCTCGGCCAGAATATTCTGGCTGAATTCGGTGCCCAGCACCGCCAGCCGAGATTTCACCGCCGTCAGCCGCTCGGCCTCCGCGCCTTCCAATTGCGCGCCAGACCGCACGAACATTTGCCGATAAAGTTCCAACACCCGCGCCTGTTCGTCCGTCAGACCAAGGCTGTCGCGCTGCGCCCAAAGCGCCTCGATCTTGCCAAACAGCGCTTTGTCATTGGTGATTTCTGATGAAAAGGCGCTCATTTTCGGGGCGAGATCGCGCATCAGCGCCTCGCGTGCCTCAGTGCTGTCGGCCCCGGCGAGGTTGTAAAACACACCCGAAACCCGATCGAGCGTGGCCTCGGCCAGTTCCAGCGCCTCGATCACATTGGCAAAATCGGGCGCGGCGGGGGTGTCGGCAATGGCGCGGATCGCGGCGCGCGCCTCGGCCAGACCGGCCTCGAAGGCAGGGGCGAAATGCGCATCCTCGATCTGCGCGAAAGGCGGAAGCTGGTGCGGGGTATCCCAGTGCGACAGCAGCGGATTGGTCATCGGCAGGTCTCCTTTCGGCGCAGCCTAGCAGCGCCCGCGCCGAGGTCCAGCCCGGATCAGCGCGCACCACCGCGCGACCGCAGGCGCTGTTCGATCTGCCGCAGGATCAGCGACAAGCTGACCGTCAGGCTCAGATAGATCAGCGCGGCCATGTTATAGGTTTCAAAATAGCGGAAATTACCTGCTGCGGTGACCTTGGCCAGTTGCGTGACATCGGCCACGCCCAGCACCGAAACCAACGAACTGTCCTTGACCATCGCCACCAGATCGTTCCCCAAGGGGGGCAGGATGGTGCGAAAGGCCTGCGGAAAGACGATCAACCGGAAACGCAGCCATCGGGTCAGGCCAAGTGCCTCGGCGGCCTCGATCTGGCCACGATCCACCGAGGCAAGCCCGGCCCGGAACACCTCCGCCAGAAAGGCGGAATAGGCGATCACCAAGGCGATCACCGCCCGCCACAGCAATGAGACATCGCGCGCCTGCACCTCTGGCAGCCCCGTCATGTTCCACAGCGCCACGGCACCGGGCACCGCGGCAAAAGCGACATAGAGGAGCAGCACGATGATCGGCACCCCGCGCACCACCTCGACATAAAGCCGGACCGCCTGCCGGACCACCAGCCAACGCGACCCTGCGCCCACCGCCAGCAACAGGCCCAAAGCCGCCGCCGCCGAGAACCCCACCGCCGTCACCAGCAGGGTGAGGCTGATCCCTTTGGCCAGTTTCGCCATGATCAGGGCGTAGACATCGCTTTGCAACACCTGCGCAAACAGCCACAGCCCAGCCGCGCCCAGCACGACAAGCCACCACGGGAAATCCTCTTGCCGTTCAGAGGAGGGCATCAGCAGGACATATCCGGGAACCGCATCGGAGAACTGCCTGCGTTCACTGCCCCATCTTGTAGTCGAGGAACCATTTCCGGTCCAAAGCCGCCGTGGTGCCATCGGCCGTCATCGCAGCAATCGCCGCATTCACCGGCGGCACCAGATCAGAGCCTTTGGGGAAGATGAAACCGAAATCCTCGGCTCCCAGCTTCTCACCAACAATCTTGAGCTTGCCTTCCGAGGCCGCCACATACCCTGCACCCGAGGTGCCATCGGTCAGCACCAGATCGACATCGCCGGATTTGAGCGCCTCGACACCCGCACCGAAAGTTTCGAACATCTTGATACGCGGATTGGCCTCATTGCCATCCAGCACCTCATAAACGCCAACGTAGAACGGCGTTGTGCCCGGCTGTGCCGCCATCAGCAGGTCGGCATTGGCGGCAAAGCCCTTGGCATCGGCAAAGCGCGTCTCATCGCCGCGCACCATCATCACCATTTCAGAGCGCATGTAGGGCTCGGAGAAATCGACCTGTTCCTTGCGATCATCGCGGATCGTGATCCCGGTCATGCCGATATTATATTGGCCGCCCGACACGGCTGGGATCATCGCGTCCCAACTGGTATTCTCGTAAGTTACCTTCAAATTCAGGCGTTTGGCAATTTCGGCCATCGCATCATATTCCCAACCGACCGCCTGCCCCTGCGCATCGACGAATTGCAGGGGCGGATAGGCGTTTTCGGTCACCACCACAATTTCGCGCCCCCCCAGGTCGGGCACGGTCTGCGCCTGAGCCAAAGTTCCAAAGGCCGCCAGAGCAAAGCCGGCGAAAATTGCGGTGCTGTTCATCGTGAACTCCCTGTCACAGAGTGGTTGCCGGACTATGACGCCGCGCCAAAGACCTGGCAAGGCGCAGAAGGCACCAAGCATCGACAGGATTTGCAGGAACAGGATTCGCATGACACCTCCATCGCCATGAAGAATCGCGCGAATTCCTTGCGAAAAGGTTAAATGTTCCCGGAATGTTTTTGCCCGCAAACCGGGCAATCCAGCCGGGATTTAACCTTGATGACCCGCTGTTCAGCATGCAGGGCATCCTGTAACACCAGCCGCCCAGCCAAGCCCTGCCCCGCCCCGGTCAGGTGCTTGACCGCCTCCATTGCCATCATCGTGCCAATGATCCCAGGCAGGGGCGCGGCCACCCCGGCCTCGGCACATGCGGGCACCATGCCCGGCGCGGGCCGCTCGGGAAAAACGCATTGATAGCAAGGTGTTCCAAGATGCGGCGCATAAAGCGAAAGCTGGCCTTCCCATTGCGTCATCGCGCCCGAGATCAGCGGCTTTTGCAGCGCCACGCAGGTTGCATTCACCAGATAGCGGGTGTCGAAATTATCGCTGCCATCCAGCACCAGATCATAGGTGCCAATCAGCGCCTCGGCATTGCCGGGCTCCAGCCGGGTTTCATGAACCTGAACGGAAATGAAAGGATTAAGCGCCCGCATCGCCGCCGCCGCCGATTGCGCTTTGGACCCGCCAATCCCCGCATCGCGATGGATGATCTGGCGTTGCAGATTGGAGCTTTCGATCCGGTCCGCATCAACCACGCCGATCGTCCCCACCCCCGAGGCCGCCAAGTAAAGGCAGATCGGGCTGCCAAGCCCTCCGGCCCCGATCACCAGCACCCGCGCCTGTTTCAGCCTTTGCTGCCCTGGTCCGCCAATTTCGCGCAGCAGCATGTGGCGAGAATAGCGGCCCAGCTCGGCCTCGGAAAACGCTGCCGCCTCGGGCACCGACGCCTGGGGGGCCCGCGCACGCAACCAGCCCAGAC
>CALKAA010000430.1 GCA_937983495.1 uncultured Gemmobacter sp.
CCCTGCGCCACCGGAAAGCGCCAGACCGTTGCGCCGGGCGGGATCGCCGCCAGCTCGCGCGCAAGACAAATCATCAGGGCCGACAGGCTGGCCCTGTCAGCAATCTCGGTCGCCGTTTCCGGCCTATGGTGCAGCGTCATTTCGGGCGATGGCCCGTGGTGGCGCAAGTCGACAATGGGGAAAGCCGCATCGAAACCCTGCTCAGTGCAGGCGAACGGTTGGGCCGCTCGCGGTTGGGATCACGGCTGGCAGGTGCTGGCGCGCCGATGGGTAGGGCACCTGAGAGTGACTGTCAATTCCGAGAAGATCACTCGGCCATTTTTCGCGCATAGGGCGATTTACGGAGTGGATTCACATGGCAGGGCTGCGCGCCGCTCCGCATCATGACCCCTCGCCTGGGTCTGTCCGGCCCAAGTGTATAGCCCATGACACTTGCGCCGCAAAACGGTGGCAAACTGTATAGAGGGTTACAGTTCCGCCCCCAAAACGGTGGCAAACTGTATAGGCGGTTACAGTTTTGCGCGCCGCCAAGCCCTAGCTTTTGTCATGGAAAAAGTCGTGGATCTGCTGCGCCATCGCCGCCGAGATGCCGTTGACCGCCATCAAATCCTCCACCGCCGCCCGGCTGACGGCCTTTGCGCTGCCAAAATGCGCCAGCAAGGCCCGCTTGCGGGTCGCGCCCACGCCCGGCACCTCGTCCAGCGGCGTGGCGGTCGTGGCCTTGGCCCGTTTGGCCCGATGCGCCCCGATGGCCCACCTATGGGCTTCATCCCGCAGGCGTTGCACAAAATATAGCACAGGATCGTTCATGCGAAGTGCGAAAGGCGGCTCGCCGGGGCGGTGGAATTCTTCCTTGCCATGGTCGCGATCCACGCCTTTGGCCACCCCGACAAAGGGGATGTCATCCACGCCAAGCTCCGCCATGATCTCGGCCACCGCCGAAATCTGCCCCGCGCCGCCGTCGATCAGCAGCAGGTCCGGCCAGAGATCGGTCTTGCGCTCAGGGTCTTCCTTCAGCAACCGCTCGAACCGCCGCGTTAGCACTTCCTTCATCATGCCGAAATCGTCGCCCTGCGCGCCCGCTTCGCCCTTGATGTTGAACTTGCGATACTGGCTTTTCAGGAACCCTTCCGCCCCCGCCACGATCATGCCGCCAACCGCATGGGCACCCTGAATATGGCTGTTGTCATAAACCTCGATCCGGCGCGGAGGGCCTTCCAGATCAAAGGCTTCCGCCAATCCTTGCAGCAATTTGGTCTGGGTCGAGCTTTCCGCCATCCGCCGCGCGAGGCTCTCGCGGGCGTTGCGATGCGCGTTCTCCACCAGCTCGGCCTTCTCGCCCCGCTGCGGCACCGCCAGTTCCACCTTGCGGCCCGCGCGGTCGCTTAACAGCTCGGTCACCAGATCCTCGTTTTCCACCGGATGCGACAGCAGAATCAGCCGGGGCGGCTCTTTCTCATCGTAGAATTGCGCCAGAAACGCCTCGAGGATTTCCGCCTCCTCCGCGCCCGCGCCGGTCTTGGGGTAGAAATCCTTGTTGCCCCAGCTTTGGTTGCCGCGGATGAAAAACACCTGCACACAGGCCTGCCCGCTCTCCAGATGCAGCGCCACCACATCCGCCTCCGGCACGCCGCGCGGGTTGATGCCCTGCGCCGTCTGCACCGCTGTCAGCGCCTTGATCCGGTCGCGTAACGCCGCCGCGCGCTCGTATTCCATGGCCTCCGCCGCCTCGGCCATGCCTTTGGCTAAGTCTGCCTGAACGCTGGTAGATTTTCCCTCCAGAAACCGCGTGGCGTCCTCCACCAGCCCGGCATAATCGGCCTCACTGATCCGACCGACACAAGGCCCGGAGCAGCGCTTGATCTGGAACAGCAGGCAAGGCCGGCTGCGCCCCGAGAACATGCTGTCAGAGCAAGTGCGCAGCAAAAACACCCGCTGCAACTGGTTCAGCGTGCGGTTCACCGCCCCCGCGCTGGCAAATGGCCCGAAATACCGCCCCTTGTCCGACCGTTTACCACGATGCTTGCGGATCATCGGAAAGCTGTGACCGGTGGGGATCAGGATATTCGGGAAGGATTTATCGTCCCGCATCAACACGTTGTAGCGCGGCTTCAACTGCTTGATCAGGTTCTGTTCCAGCAACAGCGCCTCGACCTCGGTTTTCGTGGTCAGAAACATCATGCTGCTGGTTTCAGAAATCATCCGCGCGATCCGCCCGGAATGCCCGGAGGGCCGGGCGTAATTCGACACCCGCGCCTTCAGATTGCGTGCCTTTCCGACATAGAGCACTTCGTTCGCCGCATTCAGCATCCGGTAAACGCCGGGTGAACCATCCAGCGTTTTCAGGTAATCCTGAATGAGCGCATGGCCCGTTTTTCCTGATGCCGCGGGGGCTTCATCCTGCATCGGAAAACCTCACTTTCGGGCATGTCGATTCCCCTCTCTGGCTGCAACAGGCAGGGGGGAAGGGCAAGGGTAAACCTATCCCCCGTTTCTGTGGATAACTATGCGGAGAAAATTGAGATCGGGGCATTTTTCCCTTGTTTTTGGCCAGTTTCGTAGCTTTGCCTGTTTTTTGGGCGATTTTCTAACCCGCTGTTTTCAAATGATAAAAATTTATTCAGCCGTCAAATATATGAAAAATCAAGGTTTTCTTGACGGTTTCGTGAAGGTGAGGCCAAAAGTGGACAACTCGTCGCAGGGCTATGCCCCAAGGTCACTCAACCCCCAGCACATCCGGGGTTTTCCAGCCCAGATGCTGACCGCCATCAACACAGAGCAATTGCCCCGTCACGCCGGGCGCATCCAGAAAATAGCCAAGCGCCGCCGTGATGTCCGAGGGATTGGCACCGCGTCCCAGAACGGTGTTGGCGCGCTGATTGGCGAAGTGCTGCGCTGATTGGCGGGCCCCTTGCAGCGTCGGGCCGGGGCCAATGGCATTCACCCGGATCGCGGGGGCAAGGCCCTGAGCTGCCGTCTGGGTCAGCGCCCAGAGGCCCATCTTGGCGAGGGTATAGGTTGAAAACTCGGGCGTCAGCTTGCGCACGCGCTGGTCGATCATGTTGATGATCAACCCGCTTGCGACGGGCTCTCCCGCCGCATCGCGCCCGACTTCGGGGGCCTGTGCGGCAAAAGCCTGCGTCAGCACGAAGGGCGCGCGCAGATTGCTTTCAAAATGGCGGTCCCAGCTGCGGCGGGTGGCACTGTGCAGGTTGTCATATTCAAACACCGAAGCATTGTTCACCAGCACGGTGAAGGGCGCGCCAAGCGCCTCGATCGCGCGGGGCAGCAGGGTTTGCACCTGCGCCTCGTCCAGCAGATCGGCCTGCAACGCCACGGCGCGGCGGCCCATGGCCTGCACCTGCGCCACCGTCTCGGCGGCACCCTCGGCCGATTCGGCGTAATGCACCGCCACATCATAACCGCGCCCCGCCAGATAGACCGCCATGGCCTGCCCCAGCCGCTTACCCGCCCCGGTGACCAACGCACGCATCAGGACACCAGCGATACGGTGTAAGCGATGTACCCGCCGACCAGCCCGATACCGGCCAGCTTGCCGATATCCAGCTTGAAGAACACGAAGGGGATCAGCAGCAGCGACACGCCCAGCATCACCCAATTGTCAAAGGCTAGGATTTGTGCAGGCACATTCATTGGAGCAATGACTGCTGTCACACCCAGAATGGCAAGAATGTTGAAGGTGTTGGAGCCGATCACATTGCCCATCGCCACATCGGCCTGCCCCCGGAAGGCGGCGACAACGCTGGTCACCAGCTCTGGCAGCGAAGTGCCGATGGCGACCAGCGTCAGCCCGATCACGGTTTCCGACACGCCAAGCGCGCGGGCGATGTTGGTGGCCCCTTCCACCAGAAAACTGGCCCCGAAGCCCAGGCCGACCAGACCTCCCAGGATGAAGGCGGCAATCTTCCAGATTGGCATATGGTCATCGGCGGGCAGATCCTCCTGCGCCTCACGGTGCGCGCGGGCTTGCCGGATATTATCCCAGATCGTGAGGGCAAGGGCGGCGAGGAGGATCAAGCCGTGCCACCAGGTGATCGGGCTGAACTGCGACAGGATCACGAACAGAACTGCGGTGCCCAGCATCACCAGATAGCTGCGCCGCGTGTCGATCTGGCTGGACCGGATGGTGGCAATCAGCGCCGGCAGGCCAAGGATCAAAAGAATATTGGCAAGGTTGGAGCCCACCACATTCCCCAGTGCAATGCCCGCCTGCCCGTTCAGCGCGGCTTGAACCGACACGATCAGCTCAGGTGCCGAGGTGCCAAAGGCCACCACCGTCAGGCCGACGATCAGTGCCGGAATGCCCAGACGCAGCGCCAAGGCCACAGCGCCTTTCACCAACGCATCGCCGCCAAACACCAGCAAAACCAGCCCGGCGGCGACATAAAGCAGATCCATACCCACGAATTACCCCTTTTTCTGGCAGGCACAGGGGCCTTTGCCAATCTTGTGCCGTCTGCATTTAGGGCAGGTGGCGGCCTTTACAAGGCGACGGCGGTAGCCGAATTTTTCGAAAATGACTGCGCCGACCACAATCGCCAGCACGACGAAGGTGACCAGTTTCACAAACATCTCAGAGGCCAAACCGGGCAAAGGCTGCCCGGTCCTCCACCTCGGCCAAGGCACCCGCCATGGCACGGCCCGTCAGCCGTGCCAGCAGGCCGCGTTTCTGGCCCATCGGCACCAGCCGCACCTTTTCGCCATAAAGTGCTTTCAGCTTGGGCACCGCATGGGCCACGCCATCGGCCAGCCCCAGGTCCACCGCGCCTTGCCCGACCCAGACATCCGCATTGAACAGGTCTGCCCCCTCAGCCAGCCGCGCCCCGCGCCGGGCCTGAACATGGGCGATGAAGGCCTTGTGGATCGGTTCCTGCAAGGCACGCAGCCGCGCCTCGTCCTCGGGCTTGGCGGGCAGGAACGGGTCGGCCAGTGATTTCGACGCCCCCGCCGTCACCACACGCCGCTCGATCCCTTGCCGCGCCATCAGCTCGTGAAAGCCGAAACCGGCGAAAATCACCCCGATGGAGCCGACAATCGAGCTGTCATCCACCCAGATGTCATCCCCCGCGCAGGCGAGCCAATAGCCGCCCGAGGCCGCGACATCCTCGACAAAGGCATGCACCTTCACGCCTTTCTCATCTGCCAGCCGCCGGATGCGCGCCGCGATCAGGCTGCTTTGCACCGGCGAACCACCGGGCGAGTTGATCAGCAGCGCCACCGCCGCGGGTTTCATGGCGAAGGCCTTTTCCACCAGCGGGGCCAGCCCGGCATCACTGAGGCCAGAGCCAAAGCGCCCCCCGGTGCCAATGGCACCTTGCAGGCGGATCACCGGCACGACCGGCGGTTTCTTCGTAAAGGGAATGCGGAGTTTCATACGCTGGATGTAAGGGGGCCAGCCCGCTGCGGCAAGCCCGGCGTTGCGGGAAGGCCTGGCCTCTGGCAAGACGGGGGGATGATCGACAAGCTGGAAATGTTCATCGCCCTCGCCAATGAAAGCCATTTTGGCCGCGCGGCCGAGGTGTGCGGCGTCACCCAGCCCACGCTGTCCTCTGCCATCAAGCAGTTGGAGGATCAGTTGGGGGTGCAACTCGTCTGGCGCGGCTCGCGCTTTCAGGGCCTGACGCCAGAAGGGCAACGCGTGCTGGATCGCGCGCGGCGGATCGTGGGCGACACCCGCGCGCTGAAAGACGAGATGCGCAATCTGCGGCACGGGCTGGCGGGGAACCTGCGGATCGGGGTCATTCCCACCGCGCTGCCCATGGTGGCCGATCTGACAACCCCCTTCACCCGCCGCCATCCCAATGTGCGCGTCACGATCCTGTCGCGCACCAGCGCCGAGATCTTGACCGGGATCGAGCGGCTCGATCTGGATGCGGGCATCACCTATCTGGATAACGAGCCTTTGGGCCGCGTGACGCAGGTGCCGCTTTATTCAGAATTCTACCGTCTGCTGTGCACGCCCGCATCGCCCTTTGCTGCGCGGGAGCGGGTCACTTGGGCCGAACTGGCCGACGCACCGCTTTGCCTGCTGACCAGCGACATGCAGAACCGTCGCATCGTCAACCAGCGCCTGTCGGAAGCCGGTGTGACGGCGGCGCCCATGGTCGAATCAAACTCCACCATCGCGCTGCTGACCCATGTGATGAGCGGTGAATGGGTGTCGATCCTGCCGAAAAAGCTGGCCGATCTGTTTGCACAGGCCGGGCGTCTGGTGGCCGTGCCGGTGGTCGCGCCTGAGGCCGAGCATCTGGTTGGCCTGATTGCGACACATCGTGATCCGCCAACGCCGTTGATTGCGGCATTGCTGGAGTCTGCCCGGCGTGTGGCTGAGGTTTGATAGATAATCCCTATTGATCAACGGCAAATCAATATTGATTTGCCTATCGAGCCACGCCATCTTGCCGCCCAGCTAACGGGAGGTCAGCCAATGCCGGATCAATCCGCCATCATCGCGCGCGTGTCAGAAATCATCGCGTCGCATCAGGGGGTTGAGGGGCCGCTGTTGCCGATCCTCCATGCCATTCAGCACCAGTTTGGCCATGTGCCTCAAGCCGCGCTGCCGGTGATTGCGCAAGCGCTCAGCCTGTCCAAGGCCGAGGTGCATGGCGTGATGTCCTTCTATCATGATTTCCGCGAGGAACCGGCGGGCCGTCATGTGGTGAAACTGTGCCGCGCCGAAAGCTGCCAATCCGTCGGGGCGGACCGTGTCGCCGCCCATGCGCAGGCCCGGTTGGGCGTCGATTGGCACGGCACCACCCCCGATGGCGCCGTGACGCTGGAGCCGGTGTTCTGCCTGGGCCTATGCGCCTGTGGCCCTGCCGCGATGGTGGATGGCCGCCTTGTGGGCCGGGTGGATGAAGCGCGGGTTGACGCGCTGCTGGCGGAGGTGCGCTGATGCTGAAGGTTTACGTTCCCCGCGACGCTGCCGCGAAGGCGCTTGGGGCCGAGGATGTCGTGGCCGCCCTGCGCGCCGAGGCTGCGCGCCGTGGCGTTGATGTAACGATCATCCGCAATGGTTCTCGCGGGATGGTCTGGCTGGAGCCGCTGGTCGAGGTGGAAACGCCCGAGGGCCGCGTGGCCTTTGGCCCGATGACCCCCGCTGCCGTGACGCAGGTTTTTGACGGCGGGCCACTGTCACTGGGCCTGACCGAGGAGCTGCCCTGGCTCAAGGCACAAACTCGTCTGACCTTTGCCCGCTGTGGTATCATCGACCCGCTGAGCCTTGCCGATTACCGCGCCCATGGCGGGTTGGAGGGCTTGGCGCGCGCGGTTGCGATGACTGGGGCCGAGATTGTGAATGAAGTTTCACAATCCGGCCTGCGCGGTCGCGGCGGTGCGGGGTTCCCCACTGGCATCAAGTGGAAAACCGTGCATGACGCGCCCGGACCGCAGAAATACATCGTCGCCAATGCCGATGAGGGCGACAGTGGCACCTTTGCCGACCGTATGATCATGGAAGGCGACCCCTTCGTGCTGATCGAGGGCATGGCGATTGCGGGCCTTGCCGTCGGGGCCACCAAGGGGTTTGTGTATATCCGTTCGGAATACCCTGACGCCATCGAGGTGATGACCGAAGCCGTTGCGATTGCCACGCGCGAAGGCGTGCTGGGAGCCTCGGTTCTGGGCTCCGGCAAGGCCTTTGATCTGGAGATCCGCACCGGTGCCGGGGCCTATGTCTGCGGTGAGGAAACCTCGCTGCTGAATAGCCTTGAGGGGAAGCGCGGCACGGTGCGCGCCAAGCCGCCGCTGCCCGCGTTGCAAGGGTTCATGGGGCACCCGACCGTGGTGAACAACGTGATCTCTCTGGCCTCGGTGCCGGTGATCCTCGCCAAGGGGGCTGCGTTTTATGCGGGCTTTGGTCTGGGCCGGTCGCGCGGCACCATCCCGCTGCAAATCGCCGGCAATGTGAAACAGGGCGGCCTTTATGAGATCGCCTTTGGCCTGTCGCTGCGCGAGATCGTGCAGCAGATCGGCGGCGGCACAGCATCGGGGCGGCCCATTAAGGCGGTGCAGGTCGGTGGTCCTCTGGGAGCCTATCTTGCCCCGCATCAGTTTGATATTCCTTTCGGATATGAGGAGTATTCCGGCCAGAACGCGCTGATCGGCCATGCGGGCCTCACTGTGTTCGATGACAGCGCCGATATGCTGAAGCTCGCCCGCTTCGCGATGGAGTTCTGCGCCATCGAAAGCTGTGGCAAATGCACGCCCTGCCGGATTGGCGCGGTGCGTGGGGTCGAAACCATCGACCGGATCGGCCGCGGCGACCCTTCCGCGATCCCGCTGCTGACCGACCTGTGCGAAACCATGAAATCCGGCTCGCTCTGTGCGCTTGGCGGCTTCACGCCCTATCCGGTCATGTCTGCCCTTACCCATTTCCCCGACGACTTCTCCGCCACCGCCAAGGAGGCCGCCGAATGAAAGACTTCATCCTTCCCGATCGCGATTTCGGCACGCCTGCGGCCAAATCGAAACAAATGGTCACATTGACCATCGACGGCTTTGACGTGACTGTGCCCGAGGGCACCAGCATCATGCGCGCCGCGGCCGAGTTGGGCATCTCGGTTCCGAAACTCTGCGCCACTGACAGCCTGGATGCCTTCGGCTCCTGCCGTCTGTGCCTGGTGGAGATCGAGGGGCGCAATGGCACTCCGGCGTCCTGCACCACCCCCGTCGCCCCCGGCATCAAGGTGATGACCCAGACCGGCAAGTTGAAGCAATTGCGCCGCGGCGTGATGGAACTCTATATCTCCGACCACCCGCTGGATTGCCTGACCTGCGCCGCCAATGGCGATTGCGAGTTGCAGGATCAGGCGGGTGCCGTGGGCCTGCGCGATGTGCGGTATGAGGCGGTGGAAACCCATTTCCGCGCCAAGAACACCAGCGGTGAGGCCAACCCGCAATGGCTGCCGAAAGACGACAGCAACCCCTATTTCAGCTATGACCCCAGCAAGTGCATCGTCTGCTCGCGTTGCGTGCGCGCCTGCGAAGAGGTGCAAGGCACTTTCGCGCTGACCATCGAGGGCCGGGGCTGGGACAGCCGTGTGTCCTTCGGCATGAAGACCGACACCGCGCTGGCTTCGGATTGCGTGTCTTGCGGCGCTTGCGTGCAGGCCTGCCCGACCGCGACCCTCACCGAGAAATCGGTCATCGACATCGGCACACCTGACCGTGCCATTGTGACCACTTGTGCATATTGCGGCGTCGGCTGCCAGTTCAAGGCCGAGATGCGCGGCGACGAGCTGGTGCGGATGGTGCCTTACAAGCACGGCAAAGCCAATCGCGGCCATAGCTGCGTCAAGGGCCGCTTCGCCTATGGCTATGCCAGCCACAAGGACCGCATCCTCAACCCGATGATCCGCGACAGCATCAACGATCCGTGGAAAGAGGTCTCCTGGGCCGAGGCGATGGAGTTCGCCGCCAACCGGATGAAGGGCATTCAGGAGCGCTATGGGCGGCAATCGGTCGGCGTGATCACCTCGTCGCGCTGCACCAATGAAGAAGCCTATCTGGTGCAGAAACTGACCCGCGCCGTATTCATGAACAACAATACCGATACCTGCGCGCGCGTCTGCCACTCGCCCACCGGCTATGGTCTGGGGCAAACTTTCGGCACCTCGGCCGGCACGCAAGACTTTGATTCGGTTGAGCATTGCGATGTGGCGCTGGTGATCGGGGCGAACCCGCACTCTGGCCATCCGGTCTTTGCCAGCCGGCTGAAAAAGCGCCTGCGCCAAGGGGCCAAGCTGATCGTGATCGACCCGCGCCGCACCGAGATGGTGGAGGGCCCGCATTTCAAGGCCGCCCATCACCTTGCGCTCAAGCCCGGCACCAATGTGGCCATCGTCACCGCGCTGGCCCATGTGATCGTGACCGAGAAACTCTATAATGAGGCGTTCATCCGCGCCCGCTGCGACTGGGACGAGTTCCAGGATTACATGGAATTCGCTGCCGATCCGCGCAACAGCCCCGAAGCGATCGAAATGCTGACCGGCGTTCCGGCGGCAGAGGTGCGCGGTGCGGCGCGGCTCTATGCCACCGGCGGCAATGCGGCGATTTACTATGGCCTCGGCGTGACCGAGCACAGCCAAGGCTCCACCACCGTCATCGGCATTGCCAATCTTGCCATGCTCACGGGCAATATTGGCCGTCCGGGCGTGGGCGTGAACCCGCTGCGCGGCCAGAATAACGTGCAAGGCAGCTGCGACATGGGGTCCTTCCCGCATGAACTGCCCGGCTATCGCCATGTGAAGGGGCCGGAGGTCCGCGCGATTTTTGAAAAGGCCTGGGGCGTGACCATCGACCCGGAGCCGGGCCTGCGCATCCCCAACATGCTGGATGCCGCCGTAGAGGGCAGCTTCAAGGGCCTTTACTGTCAGGGCGAAGACATCCTGCAATCGGACCCCGATACCAAGCATGTGGCGGCGGGCCTTGCGGCGATGGAATGCGTGATCGTGCATGACCTGTTCCTGAACGAAACCGCCAATTACGCCCATGTCTTCTTCCCCGGCTCGTCCTTCCTGGAAAAAGACGGCACCTTCACCAATGCCGAGCGTCGCATCAACATGGTGCGCAAGGTGATGGCGCCGAAGCAGGGCTATGCCGATTGGGAGGTGACCCAGATGTTCGCCCGCGCCATGGGGGCGGATTGGAACTACACCCACCCGTCGCAGATCATGGAGGAAATCGCCCTCACCACGCCCAGCTTTGCGGGCGTGAATTATGAGGCGCTGGAGACCAAGGGCTCCATCCAATGGCCCTGCAACGAAAAGGCGCCGGAGGGGACTCCGCTGATGCATATCGACGGGTTCGTGCGCGGCAAGGGCAAGTTCATCCGCACCGAATATGTGGCCACGGATGAGAAAACCGGCCCGCGCTTCCCGCTTTTGCTGACCACCGGGCGCATCCTCAGCCAGTATAATGTCGGCGCGCAAACCCGCCGTACCGAGAACGTGGTCTGGCATGGCGAGGATGTGCTGGAGATCCACCCGCATGACGCCGAAACACGGGGCATCCGCGAGGGTGATTTCGTGCGTCTGGCCAGTCGGGCCGGGGAAACCACGCTGCGCGCGACACTGACCGACAAGGTTTCCCCCGGTGTGGTCTACACCACCTTCCACCATCCGGTGACGCAGGCCAATGTCATCACCACCGATTTTTCGGATTGGGCGACCAACTGCCCCGAATACAAGGTGACGGCGGTTCAGGTCAGCCCCTCGAACGGGCCGTCGGAATGGCAGGAGGCCTATGAGGCGCAGGCCAGCTTGTCGCGCCGTATCGCAGCGGCGGAGTGATGCAGGGCCACCGCCTCTTGCCGCGCCTGCTCTACCGGGCAGGCGCGCTGTCTGAGGGCAGCCGCGCGCTGCCCGAAGAAGTGGCGGTGGCGCTGTCCTATAACGGTTCCACCCATGCGGTGATGATGGCGACCCC
>CALKAA010000431.1 GCA_937983495.1 uncultured Gemmobacter sp.
GGCCAGCAGCCCTGCGCCCAGGCCCTGCCCGCGCGCGCCCGGCCCGACCCACAGGTCACTGACATAAGCCCCCATCGCCCCCCGCGTGGTGGACAGAAACGGCGACCACAGCGCGAGTCCCTCTGCCGCCAGCTCCGCCCGGATCGCGCCCGAGGCCAAACCCGCCGCCACTTGTGCCAGATCGGCGCGGAACGGGTCGCCCATCTCCGCCGCAAGGGCTTGCAAACACGCCAGAACCTGTGCGGCCTCTGCCGCCCCTGCCGCCCGGATCATGCGAACCCCTGCCAGCCCTTGAGGCCCAGCAGCCCCCGCGCCTCCTCTGCCGTGGCGACCTCCCGCCCCAGCCGCTCCACGATCTCGCGCACCCGTTGCACCTGTTCGGCATTCGAGCGCGCCAGCACCCCCTTGCCCAGATAGAGGTTATCCTCCAGCCCGACCCGCACATGCCCCCCCATCGCCGCCGCCATGGCCGCGAATTCCATCTGCCGCCGCCCTGCCGCCAGCACTGACCATTGCATATCTGGAAACAATCGCCGCGCCGTTTGGTGCAGATGCACCAGATGTTCCGGCTCTGCCGCCACGCCGCCCAAGACCCCCATGACGAATTGCAGGAAAGGCGCGGCAGAGATCAACCCGCGATCGGCGAAATGGCGCAGCATGTAAAGATGGCTCAGGTCATAGCATTCAAACTCGAACCGCGCGCCCTTGGCCCCCATCTGGCGCAACACGCCTTCAATGTCGCGCGGGGTGTTCTTGAACACCAGATCCTCCGAGCCTTTCAGGAACGGCTCCTCCCAGTCAAAGCGCCAATCGCGCGGTTTGGCCGCCATCGGATAAAGCGCGAAATTCATCGTGCCCATGTTCAGGCTGCACATTTCCGGCGCAAAATGCACCGGTGCCGCCAAGCGCTGCTCCAGCGTCATGATGGCCGATCCGCCGGTGGTCATATTCAGGATCGCATCGCAACCACCTGCAATATCAGGCAAAAACGCTTCCCAGTCTGCAATGTTGGCCGAAGGGCGCCCATCCACCGGGTCGCGTGCATGCAGATGCAGGATCGCCGCGCCTGCCCTGGCCGCGCCGATGGCCTGCGCCGCAATATCCTGCGGCGTGAAGGGCAGATAGGGTGACATCGAGGGCGTATGGATCGACCCGGTGATGGCGCAGGAAATCACGATCTTCATGGCAGCAGCCCCGCATGGGCCGCCGCAAAACCCTCCAGCGCGCGATCCAGCTTCTCCATGATTTCCTCCACCTGAGCCTCGGTGGTGATCATCGGCGGGCAGAGCAGGAAATGATCGCCCGCATAGCCCCCGCGCGAGCGGCGGGAATAGAGGATCAGCCCCTCCGCATAGGCGCGCTCCACCAGATCGTCAAAGGCCTTGAGGCCGGGCGGCAGCGGTTCACGCGTTTCGCGATTGGAAACAATCTCGAAAGCCAGCAACAGCCCTTCGCCGCGCACATCCCCGATGAAACCATAGCGCTGCATCAACGCCGCCAGCCGCGCCTTCAATACCGCGCCGATGCGGGTGGCATTGCCCATCAAATCGGCGCGCTCGATCTCCTCCAGCACCGCCAGGCCCGCCGCACAGGCCAGCGGGTTGCCCGCATAGGTATGGCCATGCAGGAACCCGCCCGCCGCCTGCACGGCATCCACGATCCCGCTTTGCGCCACCATCGCGCCCAAAGGCGCATAGCCCGCGCCAAAACCCTTTGAAATCGCAACAATATCCGGCACAACGCCCCAAAGGTCGCCGCCCAGAAAACGGCCCACCCGGCCGCCGCCGCTCATCACCTCATCATGGATCAGCAGGACACCGTATTTGTCGCAGATCGCCCGCACCGCTGCCATATAGCCCGCCGGCGGCACCAAAGCCCCGGTGGAGGCCCCGCCGACCGGCTCCTGAATGAAGGCCAGCACGGTTTCCGGCCCCTCGGCCAGAATCTGCGCCTCCAGCATCGCCGCGTAATGTGCGCCCGTCGCCGGATCATCTGGGTTCAGCCCATCCAGCCAGGCGCGCGGGGCCGGGATTTTCGGCATCGCCACCATCAACGGCTGAAATGGCTCGGTCAGCGGGTCATAGCCGGTCAGCGCCAGCGCCCCCAAAGTGCTGCCGTGATAGCAGGGAAAGCGCGAGATCACCTTCCAGCGCTGCGCCTGCCCGGTCACCACCGCCCATTGCCGCGCCAGTTTCACCGCCGATTCCACCGCCTCCGACCCGCCAGAGACGAAGAACACCTTCTCCATCCCCTCGGGGCTGAGGCTCGCCACCTTGGCCGCCAGCCGCTCCCCCGGCTCGGTCTCGAAATGCAGCCGATAGCCAAAGGTCGCCCGCTCCATCTGCGCCCGCATCGCCGCCAGCACCGCCGGGTTGCTGTGCCCGATATTCGACACCATCGCCCCCGATGACCCATCAATGAAGCGCCGCCCCGTGGTATCCCACATGTAAATCCCCTCGGCCCGATCCAGCACGGGCCGCGCGGCGGTCGACAGGTAGAACAGATGGCTCATCACAGGTCTCCGGGTCTGATGCCGGGCCAGTATGGCCGAGGGCATGGCATTGCAAAAATAGATAGTTGAAATTCAGCCCATAGGCTGCATCAATGGGCAAATGCGCCTGTCCCCCGCCGAAACCTTCGCCCGTGATCTGGATTGGAGCCTGCTGCGGGTCTTTCTCGCGCTGGCCGAAGGTGGGTCTGTCACCGCCGCCGCCACCCGGCTGGGGTTGAAGCAACCCTCGGTCAGTCAGGCCCTGAAACGGCTGGAAGATCGCGCAGGCCATCGGCTGTTCGACCGTGGCCCCGGCGGGTTTTCCCTGACAGCGCAAGGCATTGCCCTGCGCCCCGAGGCCGAGGCCGTGCGCGCGGCCATCCTGCGGGGTGCCCTCGCCATGGCCGAGGCCGCAGGCGAAGTGGCCGGCGAGGTTACCCTCGCGCTCGCCTCGCATGTCGTCTCACCGATCCTCGACGCAGGCCTGCGCCGCTTTCACCGCGCCCATCCCCGCGCCA
>CALKAA010000432.1 GCA_937983495.1 uncultured Gemmobacter sp.
CGAGATTGGTCAGTGACTGGAGTTCAGACGTGTGCTCTTCCGATCTTCAGCATCAAAGGGGCGGGCGGGGCGCGACGGGGGCGCATGGCAATCTCCTTTTCACCAGATGGTTGGGCAGGATGCGAGCGACGGTGCGTCGAGTCCAGCCCTTTGCTTGAAACGGACTAAGGCGAACTTTAAGTGAGACATAGCTGCATCGGAGGCACCATGACCACCCTGACCCCGCGCGAGATCGTCTCGGAACTGGATCGTTTCATCATCGGGCAGGCAGAGGCCAAACGGGCCGTGGCCGTGGCGCTGCGCAATCGTTGGCGGCGCAAGCAATTGGGGGATGATCTGCGCGATGAGGTTTACCCCAAGAACATTCTGATGATCGGCCCCACCGGCGTTGGCAAGACCGAGATCAGCCGCCGTCTGGCCCGGCTGGCCAGGGCACCCTTCCTGAAGGTGGAGGCGACCAAGTTCACCGAAGTGGGCTATGTCGGCCGCGATGTGGACAGCATCATCCGCGATCTGGTGGATTCTGCGATGATAGAGACGCGCGAGCGTATGCGCGACGAGGTGAAGGCCCGCGCGTTGAAGGCCGCGGAAGATCGTGTAATCGAGGCCATCGCGGGCAAGGATGCGCGCGATCAGACGCGCGAGATGTTCCGCAAGAAGCTGAAAACCGGCGAGCTGGACCAGACCGTGATCGAGTTGGAGGTGCAGGACAGCATGCCCCTGCCAATGATGGGCGGTAATGGCATGGAAATGCAGATGCAGGGCCTGCAAGACCTGTTCAAGGCCTTTGGCGGGCGGTCAACGCGCAAGAAAATGACAGTCGCCGACAGCTATGACATCCTGCTGGGGCAGGAGGCCGACAAGCTGCTGGATGACGACGCCGTGAAGGCGGCAGCATTGGAGGCGGTGCAGCAGAATGGCATCGTATTTCTGGATGAAATCGACAAGATCTGCGCGCGCAGTGACGCTCGCGGTGCCGATGTCAGCCGTGAAGGCGTGCAGCGCGACCTGTTGCCTCTGATTGAAGGCACCACGGTTTCCACAAAATATGGGCCGGTGAAGACGGATCATATCCTGTTCATCGCGTCTGGGGCCTTTCATGTGGCGAAACCTTCGGATCTGCTGCCGGAATTGCAGGGACGGCTGCCGATCCGGGTGGAGTTGAAACCTCTGACCGAGGGCGATTTCGTGCGCATTCTTAGCGAAACCGACAATGCCTTGACCCGGCAATATGCGGCGCTGATGGCGACGGAACGGGTGACGGTCCGCTTTACCGAAGATGGGATCGCCGCTCTGGCCCGCATTGCGGCGCAAGTGAACCAGAGTGTCGAAAACATCGGGGCCCGGCGGCTTTACACCATTCTGGAACGCGTGTTCGAGGAGCTTTCCTTCACCGCGCCCGACCGCAGCGGTGAGGAAGTGACTGTCGATTCTGCCTTTGTAGAGACGCATGTTGGCACGCTGGCGGCCTCGGCCGACCTGAGCCGCTACGTTTTGTGACGCCTTGGCGCTGCCCCGGAAATCGGTCAATGTGTGGCGACCATTAACCTGGGGGTTTCGAGTGCGTCATCTGTTGGTTTTCTGCGCGCTGGCGGCGTTGGCGGCCTGTTCGCCACGCGGCGCGGTCACCGTTGATCCTGCCGCCGCCAAAGTCGGGGCGGTGGAAGAAATCTTCGTCGGCACCACCCGAAAGATAGACCCCGAAACCGGGCGCTTTGGGCGCGGGCGGTCTGAGGAGGAGCGCTTTGCCCGCTTTGCCATCTCGGTTCCACCCGAACGCAAGGCTGGCAGCATCGAGTTTCCGCCCAAACGCGGCAAACCCGATCCGCGCAAGCATTTTCTGACAACAGAAGCCGAAATTCACGCCAATGCGGCAGAGTTTGGTGCCGATCTGCGCCAGAGCCTGCGTGCCCTACCGCGGGGCAAGCGCGATGCGGTGGTTTATGTGCATGGCTTCAACAATACCTTTGCCGAAGGGCTGTATCGCATCGCGCAACTGTCTCATGATCTGGATATGCCCGGGGTGACGCTGCATTATAGCTGGCCTTCGGCAGGCAATCCGCTGGGCTATGTGGCCGACCGCGACAGCTCGATGTTCGGGCGTGACGGGCTGGAGCGGCTGTTGCAGGAGGTTTCCAGTGCCGGGGCGGAACGTATTGTCATCGTCGCGCATTCGATGGGATCGGCGCTGACCATGGAGACACTGCGCCAGATTGCAATTCGCGGCGATACACGGCTCAAGGCCAAGATCGACGGTGTGATCCTGATCTCGCCCGATGTGGATGTGGACCTGTTCCGCATGCAGGCGAAGGCCTATGGCCCGCTGCCGCAGCCCTTCCTGATCTTCGGATCGGATCGGGACACCTTGCTGAACCTGTCGGCAACGCTGACCGGCCAGCCTGAGCGGCTCGGCAACCTTTCAGACATCAGCAGGGTCGCCGATTTGAAGGTGACCTTCGTGGATACCAAGGCCTTCAACGAAGGCACGGGTCATTTCAACCTGGGGGACAGCCCGGCGCTGCTGGCATTGATGGGGCGCATCGGTGATGTGAACGCGGCCTTTGGCGCGGATCAACGCGGGCGCGTTGGTCTGCTGCCTGGCGTGGTGCTGACAGTGCAGAATGCCACGCAAATCGTGCTGGCTCCGGTGACGGTGGTGGCGGAGGAGTTGAACCGCTGATCAACCATGGCGGCGCAGATAGACGTAATACGCCCCTGCGCCGCCGTGCTTCAGATGCGCCTCGGTCACTTGCAGCACGCAGGGGCCAAGTGGCGGCAGGCGCAGCCAATGCGGCACCTGATGCTTTAACACGCCATAGCGCATGGGGATCGGGCCATGATCGGGGCCTTGCTTGCCCTTGCCGGTGATGACCAGCACCAGGCGCAACCCGCGTGACCAACTGTTCAGGACAAAGCGGATCAGCTCGGGGTGCGCCTCGGCCACAGTCATGCCGTGCAGGTCGATCCGCGCTTCGGGGGACAGTTTGCCCCTGATCATCCGGGCATGGTTCTTGGCATCCATCAAGACAGGTGCTTGTGCCAAACGCTCGGGCAGGGAGGGCAAAATGTCATGCCGTTCGGGGGCTTTCAACCGCTCGCCCACGCGAAAGCGATTCAGCTTCGGCTCAGGCGCGGCGGGAGTCACCTCGGGCTTGTGAAAAACCGAAGGCACCTCGGGCTCCGCCTTTGGTAGCGGGTGCGCAGCATGCATCGGGCGCAAGCTGCGCGCCACATTGGCCCAAAGCTCGGCCTCGTCTGGGCGAAGGGTGCGACGACGGGCCATGACTCAACCGTCGGGGTTCATCGCATAGGCCAGATCAATAGGCAGCAAAAGCAGCATACGCCCGCCGTCCTTGATCGTGCCTGCGGCATCCCCGGCCTCATCACCTGTGCCAAAGAAAATGTCAGCCCGCTGCGCGCCCTTGATGGCCCCACCGGTATCTTGCGCGATCATCACTTGCCGCAGCGGATTGCGACCATCTTTCTCGATCCAGACCGGAGCGCCCAGCGGATTGAAGCGCGGGTCGATGGCAATAGAGCGCATACCGGTGATCGAACGCCCCATGGCCCCGATCGGGCCCTTATGCGCAGCCAGATCGGGCAGACGGCGGAAAAAGACATAAGAGGGGTTGGTATCCAGCATGGCATGACCGGGACCAGGGTTTGATCGCACCCAGGACCGGATCGCCTGCGCCGAAACCTGGTCAGGCGTATGGGTGCCACGCCGCACCATCTCTTGCCCGACCGAACGATAGGCATGGCCGTTCTTGCCGCCATAGCCCACTCGTATCATACGCCCATCCGGCAGACGAATGCGGCCAGAGCCTTGAATATGCAGGAAAAAGACCTCGACCGGATCTTCAAGCCACGCGATTTCCAGACCGCGGCCAGAGATCGCCCCAGCCTCGATCTGGCTGCGGGAATGGTACACCATGCCATCGCGCAGCTCTGGCGGGCGGGCGTAGATCGGATAACGGTAACGCGAAGTCCGTGTCAGCGAGCCATCCAGCACCGGCTCGTAATATCCGGTGAACAGGGCCGGCGGATTACCGACCAGCACCGGGCGATAGAACATCTCGAAATAGGCGCGGGCGCTCTCTGCAGTGCCCCCGGCATCACGGGCCAGCCCGCAAAGCGGTGCCCAGACCGGATCTTTCAGCATGTCACAGGTTTCAAGAAAGGCGGTCAGCGCAGGTCTTGGGTCATCCTCGGTCCAGCCGTCCAGCTCTTCAAAAGTCATGACCTGCGCCCGGGTTTCCTCGGGCGCAGTCATCAGCAGAGCCAGCAGGGCGAGAGCAAGCCGCATGACAGGCTCATTCTCCGGTCGCCACGAGTTGCCAATTGGGATCGCTGCTGCCCATCTTGCGGGCAAAGGTCCAGACATCCCGCTGGCGTTTGATCTCGGTGGCCGAGCCTTCGACCACCTCACCGGCCTTGTTGCGAATGACAGAGGTCAACTCGCCGCCAAAGCGCACAGTCACCTCGCCCTCACGGGTGGCCGGGTTGAACTCGGCCTCCACAAAACTCATCTCGCGCAGCCCGACAAAATTGGCCTCGACAGTCAGTCCTTGAGCCTCGCGCGCGGCGATGGCCTCGGCGAAGGTTTCGGCAACCTCAGGGCCAAGGAAGGGGCGCACCTGTGACAGATCCCCGCGTTCGAACGCCATCAGGATCATCTCATAGGCACCACGGGCACCTTGCAGAAAGGTCGTCAGCGAAAAGGCCGGTTCTGCCTGCTTCATGGCGGCCAGGGCCAGTGCCGAAGCGCTGCCTTCCGGTGCGTGGTCGAGAATGTCACGATCGGGGCCAGTTTCGACCACGGTCAGGTTTGGGCCAGCAGCGCTACGCTCTGTTGTCGGAGGAATCGGCGGTTTCTCGAAGCCCTCGCGCGTTCCCAACACCGAGCGCAGCTTGAGCACCAGAAAGACCGCGATCCCGGCAAGCACGAGAAGTTGGATCATGGTGTTGTTCATGCGGACCTCTGTTATGGAAACGGTGAGCTTGTGCCCCTATGTAGGGAGCAGGTGTGGACAAGTCCACCTTTCGAGCGCGGAGAGAATGAAGATGCGGCTGTTTGGCCCGATGATTGTGCTGATATTGGTCGAAATCGCGCTCTTCATAACCCTGGGAGGAGCCATTGGATTGCTGGCTTCGCTGGCAATCATCTTGGGAACCGGTGTTCTGGGCGCTGCAATCTTGCGCCAGACCGGAGCCAGTATGGCGGTGGAATTGCGCTCTGCAATGGGCGGGGGTGTGATACCATCCATGGCCGGTGATCATGGGCTGCGTATGCTGGCTGGTCTTTTGCTGATCCTGCCCGGATTTTTGGGCGATATGTTTGGCGGATTGCTGCTGATTGGCCCTTTGCGGCGCCGGATTGCCGCTAAGGCCACGAAGCACCTGAAACCTGCGCCCGGTTTTGGCGTGCAGCAAGGGCCAGATGTGGTGATTGACGCCGAGTTCATTGAGCTTGATCCCTCGGAAGCACCGCCACGGGGCCCATCTGGTTGGACGCGCCATTGAGGCAGCGCGCTTTGCCTGCTAGGAATGCCTCGCTAGAGGCCGATTTGGCGGGAGATTGCAATGTCAGAAGAAAACGCGGCTCCGCCGCAAGTGAAGATGAGTGTGCTCGCACAATTCGTGCGTGACATGTCTTTCGAGAATGTCGTAGCGCAAAAGGGGCTGAACGGCGCTGATGTGCAGCCGGATGTACAAGTGGCTGTCAGCCTTGACGCTCGCAAACGCAGCACAGAGAATCAATATGAGGTGCTGAACAAGTTTCGCGTGACCTCCAAGAACAAGACCAATGGCGATACGTTGTTCCTGCTGGAGCTGGAATATGGCGGCATCTTCCATGTGGAAGGCGTTCCGGACGAGCAATTGCATCCGTTCTTGTTGATCGAATGCCCGCGCCTGCTGTTCCCCTTTATCCGCCGCATCATTTCGGATGTGACGCGCGATGGCGGCTTCCCGCCGCTGAATATCGACACTGTGGATTATCTGGCACTTTATCGCCAGGAACTGGCGCGCCGCGCTGCAACCCAGACGGAAGCACCGCAGCCGGTTCAGTGACGATTTTGGCCTTTTAGAGACTATTTGTGTCGCTTCATCCAGATTGAGCTGTCACCCATCTTGGCTACGAATGCCTCATGGGTGGCGGCCTCTTCTGCTGTGAGACGCGAAGGCAGAGGCGTCGGCCGTGGGCGCGGCCGCCAATTGTCGTCCACCTGCACCTGAATTTTTTGCGGGCTGGGCTGAGCAGGAGCCAGAACAAGGTCTGGCTGCCTTCCCCCGATAAGCTCCAGGTAGACCTCTGCAAGAATTTCGGAATCGAGCAGAGCGCCGTGTTTCTCACGTCGGGAATTGTCGATCCCGAAACGGCGGCACAATGCGTCCAAAGACGCAGGTGAACCAGGAAACTTGCTGCGCGCGATGTGCAGTGTATCCAGCGCCTGAGTGGTAGGAATGGTAGGAAAACCATGCGCCTTAAGCTCCCAGTTCAGGAACTTCATGTCGAAGGCCGCATTGTGGATGATCAGCTTTGAATCCCTGATGAAGTTGAGAAAATTCTGCGCTTCTTGCTTGAACAGTGGCTTGTCGCGTAAAAAATCATCCCCCAGACCGTGAACCTCGAAAGCCTCTTTTGGCATCGGCCTTTCGGGGTTTAGGTAGACGTGAAATGTCGCACCGGTAGGCATGTGGTTGAACAACTCGACAGCGCCGATTTCGACCAGACGATGGCCTTCAGAAGGCTCGAAACCCGTGGTTTCAGTATCTAGAACGATTTCACGCATCTCTATTCTCACGGATGTAGTCGATCAGAGCCTTTACACATAGTTGAACCGAAGCGAGGCTCAAGGTCTCGATAATATGGGTGGCGCGCGCCCGTTTCTCTGCATCAGGCAATTGCCGAGATAGGATCAGCGCAAATTGAGCTTCTGTCATGCCTGGGCGCGACAATACACGTTTGCGTTGCAATCTCTCTGGTGCTGTGACCAGAAGTGTTGCGTCCATTTCGGCTTCTGTGCCCTTTTCAAACAAGAGCGGGATATCGAAAACAGCTATATCAGAGACTGCTCTGGCGAGAAACTCTGCCCTGTCATTTGCGACAAGCGGATGAACAATGCCTTCGATTGCAGGCAAAAGAGAAGGATCGGATGCAATAGCGAACTTCAATGTTTCACGTGAAACAATGCCGTCCTTCACAGCCTCAGGGACCAATACCGATACAGGCGCAACCGCAGCACCTCCCATGCCATAGAGCCGATGAACTGCAGCATCAGCATCCCAGACCGGCACTCCCGCAGCGCGGAAAAACGCTGCGGTGGTAGACTTTCCCATTCCGATGGAACCCGTCAAACCAAGGCGAAAGACATTCATGCCGACAGAACCACACGACGGGTTTCTGCATCAACTTCAGGCTTTTGGCCAAACCAGCGCTCAAATCCAGGGGCAGCTTGGTGCAAGAGCATCCCCAAACCATCGACGATGCGGGCCCCGCGTGCCTCAGCCTCAATCAGAAAGGCCGTTTTCAGCGGGGTGTAAACAAGATCCGTCGCCAAAGCTCCTGGTGCCAACAGATCCAGAGGGACGCCGAAATCAACCTTTCCAGTCATGCCAAGGGATGTTGTATTGACCACAGTTGATGCGCCATCAACCATCTGGGCTGCCTGCGTCCAATCATAGACCACCACCTTTGCGCCAAAATCACTGCGCAAGGACTCTGCCCGCATACGCGTTCGGTTGGCAATTCGCAATTCTGGGACGCCTACCTCAAGTAATGCGGCCACAACGGCCCTTGCCGCCCCACCCGCGCCAAAGATTGCCGCCGGCCCTGCTGAAGCTCGCCAGTCCGGTGCCGACTGACGCAAATTCGCGATGAAGCCCAATCCATCTGTATTATCAGCATGAATCTTGCCATCCTTGCGGAAAATCACAGTATTTGCCGCGCCGATCAGCGCTGCCCGATCTGTCACGATATCCGCGATGCGCAGTAGACTCTCTTTGTGAGGGATGGTCACATTTACCCCGACAAAGCCGATTTTTGGCAGCATCCGCAGCGTGGTCTCAAAATCAGCAGGTGCAACATCCAGTGGCACATAGTGACCTGGCAAGCCGTAGCGCCTGAGCCAATAGCCATGCAAGGCCGGGGAACGACTATGCGCAATCGGATGACCGATGACGCCAGCGAGAGGAATGCGGGGATGATCGGTCATGCGTCGATGAACCCTCTAAGTTCGAGCCACTGGAGCAAGGGCAAAAGCGGAAGGCCCAATATGGTAAAGTAGTCGCCTTCAATGGAACTGAAAAGCCGGATGCCTTCCTCTTCCAACTTATAGCCACCTGCGCTGTGGCGTATGCTATCCCAATTGCGCAGAACATAGGCCTCAAGCCAGTTGTCGGAAAAATCACGCATTTTGAGGTCGGCACGACCCATATGGCGCCAAACCGGCTTGCCTTGATCATAGACGACCAGGGCCGAAAGCAGGCGATGGCTTTGACCACGAAACATCCGGAGCTGTGTCAGAGCTTCCGACTGATCACGGGGTTTGCCGAAGACGCGGCGATCAAACTCAAGGACTTGATCACAGCCCAAGACGAGGGCTTCAGGGCGCTTTTCAGCAAGCTTCCGTGCTTTCATCTCCGCGAGAGCGTCTGCAACGTCACGCGGATGAGCGCCTTCCGCCTCTAACGCCAAACGAATCGAGATCGGAAGAGCGTCGTGTAGGGAAAGAGTGTAGATCTCGGTGGTCG
>CALKAA010000433.1 GCA_937983495.1 uncultured Gemmobacter sp.
CAGATCGGCGGAAACGGTTGCCTCGGGGTCTGGCCCCGCGCCGATGGCACAACCGCCAAGGCTGAGGGACAGGGCGCCGGAACTTTCATCCGGCGCCTCGGCTCTCCAGCGGGCGGCCTCGGCCTGCGCGGCGCGCAGCGGACGGATATCCGTCGGCGAGAGCCGCCAGACCGTGCCCCGTTCTTCGAGGACATAGGCATGCTGGAAGGCTTCACCGGTATCCTGCCGGCTGGCGGAGAGGGTCAGAACCGCGCTGCCGGGCCTCACCCCCAACCCATCGGGCAGAGTCAACCGCGCGGCCATGGCGGCGGGATCGGCGGTCAGCGGATCGAGCCGGGACAGGCGCAGGGCGGTGACGGGGTTGAGTGTGGCGCAGGCCGGCAGGCTGGCGGCGAGGCAGAGGGCGGCGATCATAGGGCGCATGGCGATTCCCCTTGATTCGATATTCTTTTAATGTATTACGATAAATACTGACTGTGAAAGGAGGATTCCAATGTCCGACACCGCACCTGTGCGCCGCTGGGCCGCCACTCTCCGGGTTCTGACCTGGGTGGCGATGGCGATCCTTGCCACTGCCCTGTTGGCCGGGATCGCCTTTCTGGATCTGCCTGAGGCATTGCGCCGCGCGGCCGGGATCGCCCCCGACCACAGGCTCGATCCCCTTCACCGCGCCGGGGTTGCCGCCCTGGGCGCCCTGCCCTCGCTGGCCATGCTCTATGGGCTGCATCAGATGGTCCTGCTGCTGGGGCGCTACGCCGGGGGCGAGACCCTGACGCAGGCCTGCGCGCGCCATATCCAGCGGATCGGCGCGGCGCTGCTGGTCGCCGTGGCGCTGGAGCTTGTCTCCCGCCCGCTGCAGATCATGCTGGCCAGCCTGGCCAATCCGCCGGGTGAACGGGTGCTGGCCCTCTCGCTCGAGGGCGCCGACCTCGGGCAGGTCCTGGCGGGCGGGCTGATGGTGATGATCGGCTGGGCGATGCACGAGGCCGCCGAGATGGCCGAAGAAAACCGGGGCTTCATCTGATGGAGATCGTCGTGCGGCTCGATGTGATGCTGGCCATGCGCAAGATGAAAAGCCGCGACCTGGCCGAGCGCGTGGGCATCACCGAGCAGAACATCAGCCTGCTGAAATCAGGCAAGGTCAAGGGCATCCGCTTCGAGACCCTCGCCCGTATCTGCGAGGTGCTCGACTGCCAGCCCGGCGATCTGCTGGAGGCGGTGCAAACGCCGTCCTCGCTTGCCTGAACCCGGATTCGGGCGTATGAACCGCGCATGATCCGCTTCTTCGACATGACCGATCACGCGCGCCTGCCGCAGCGTTTCGCCCGGGAAAACCGGTCTGTCCTCGCGCGACTTCGCGGCTGACCCTTTGGTCCGCCGCCGGTGCCTGCCCGCAGGCACCAAGCCTATCCAAGCCAAATCCGTGAGAGATGAGCCATGACCGCTCCGAAAACCCTGTATGACAAGATCTGGGACGCGCATGTCGTCGACCGTTCCGACGACGGCACCTGCCTGCTCTATATCGACCGCCACCTGGTCCATGAAGTGACCAGCCCGCAGGCCTTCGAAGGCCTGCGCATGGCCAACCGCCCGGTCCGCGCCCCTGGCAAGACCATCGCCGTGCCCGACCACAACGTCCCCACCACCGCCGACCGCGTGAACGGGATCGAGAACGAGGAATCCCGCATCCAGGTCGAGGCGCTGGACAAGAACGCCAAGGATTTCGGCATCGTCTATTACCCGGTCTCGGACATCCGCCAGGGCATCGTCCATATCGTCGGCCCGGAACAGGGCTGGACCCTGCCGGGCATGACCGTGGTCTGCGGTGACAGCCACACCGCGACGCATGGCGCCTTCGGGGCACTCGCGCATGGCATCGGCACCTCCGAGGTCGAGCATGTTCTGGCCACCCAGACGCTGATCCAGACCAAATCCAAGAACATGAAGGTCGAGATCACCGGCAAGCTGAAGCCCGGCGTCACCGCGAAGGATATCACGCTCGCGGTCATCGGCAAGACCGGCACCGCCGGCGGCACCGGCCATGTCATCGAATATTGCGGCGAGGCGATCCGTGCGCTGTCGATGGAAGGCCGGATGACGGTCTGCAACATGGCGATCGAAGGCGGCGCCCGCGCCGGTCTGATCGCCCCGGACGAAACCACCTTCGACTATGTGAAGGGCCGCCCCCATGCCCCCAAAGGCGCCGCCTGGGAGGCCGCGATGGCCTGGTGGAAAACCCTCTACACCGATGAGGGCGCGCATTTCGACAAGGTCATCACCCTGCGCGGCGAGGATATCGAGCCGGTCGTGACCTGGGGCACCTCGCCCGAGGACGTGCTGCCGATCTCGGCCAAAGTCCCCGCGGCCGAGGATTTCACCGGCGGCAAGGTCGGCGCTGCCCAGCGCTCGCTCGACTACATGGGCCTGACCCCGGGCATGAAGCTGACCGACATCAAGATCGACGCGGTGTTCATCGGGTCCTGCACCAACGGCCGGATCGAGGATCTGCGCGCCGCCGCCGCGGTGCTCAAGGGCCGCAAGATCGCCGACGGCGTGCGCTGCATGGTCGTCCCCGGTTCGGGCCTCGTGCGCGCCCAGGCCGAGGAAGAGGGCCTGGCCCAGATCTTCATCGACGCGGGCGCCGAATGGCGGATGGCCGGCTGTTCGATGTGCCTGGCCATGAACCCCGACCAGCTGGCCCCGGAAGAGCGCTGCGCCTCGACCTCGAACCGCAACTTCGAGGGGCGGCAGGGCTACAAGGGCCGCACGCACCTCATGTCGCCCGCCATGGCGGCGGCGGCGGCGGTGACCGGGCATCTGACCGATGTCCGTGAACTGAGCGCGGAAACCGTGTGATGCGCCCGGCCTCGGTCTTCCTGATCGTCGGCGCGGTCCTTTTGATCGGCGGGGTGCTGGCGCTGGCCAATCCCTTTGCCGCCTCGCTGGCGGTGACGACGCTGGTCGGCATGGTGCTTGTCTTCGCGGGCATCGTGCAGACCTGGGCCGCCGTCACCGGCCGGGACCTGCCGCACCGGATCTGGACCGGGGCCGTCGGCCTTCTGTCGCTGCTGGCGGGGATCTCGCTGATCGCCGATCCGCTTGCCGGAGTCGTCTCGCTCACGCTGCTGGTGGGGATCGTCTTCCTCCTCACCGGGGCGGTGCGGCTGGGCATGGCCTGGCGCCTGCGCGAGACCCCGCTCTTCTGGTTTCTGCTTCTCAGCGGCGCCGCCTCGGTCCTGATCGGCTTTCTGGTCGTCACGGATATCGGCGCTGCCGCCACCTCGCTTCTGGGCCTGCTGCTGGGCCTCCAGCTGCTGGCCGATGGTATCGGCCTGATCGCGCTGGGCCTCATCGCCCGCCGGTCCTGACCCTTTCGGAGATTGAAATGGACAAATTCACCACCCTGACCGGGATCGCGGCGCCCATGCCGCTGGTCAATATCGACACCGACATGATCATCCCCAAACTGTTCCTGAAGACGATCCAGCGTTCGGGTCTCGGCAAGAACCTGTTCGACGAGATGCGCTACGACCGCCAGGGCAACGAAATCCCCGATTTCGTCCTGAACAAGCCGCAGTACCGACAGGCCGAGATCATCGTCGCCGGCGACAATTTCGGCTGCGGCTCGTCGCGCGAACACGCGCCCTGGGCGCTTCTCGACTTCGGCATCCGCTGCGTCATTTCGACCAGCTTCGCCGACATCTTCTACAACAATTGCTTCAAGAACGGCATCCTGCCGGTCGTCCTGCCGCCCGAGGCCGTCAACTATCTGATGGACGACGCGGCCAATGGCGCCAATGCGCGGATCACGGTGGATCTGGAAAACCAGACGGTGACCGCCTCGGACGGCAAGAGCTTCGGCTTCGACATCGACCCGTTCAAGAAGCATTGCCTCATGAACGGGCTCGACGATATCGGCCTGAGTTTGGAAAAAGTGTCGTCAATCGACGCCTATGAGGAAAAGCAGAAAACCCAGTTCCCCTGGCTCTGATTTCCCTGCGATTGCAAATTGTTAGGGCGCCCCCCCGGGGGCGCCTCTTTTTTGCCTCCAGTTTGATGCAAAGCTGCGGCATTTCTGCCTCGGAATCCCCTTCTTGATGCGCCACCCTTGGTGGACGTCTTGCGGGGTCGCGGGAAAATGGGCAGAATTGTGGCAAAATTGAGGCAGGCACTGGCATTCGCCGGTCGCCGCAAACACTCCACCGGCTTTCACCGGCCGGCCAGGGGATCGAGCATGGGTGACGCGAAATCGAAGTCGCACGTCCCGGGCGCCGCCGCACGCGCCCTGCTTGTCGTTGTTCTGGCCCTGTTTCCGGCACTGGTCGTGCCCTCGACCGCCCCTGACACCGCGCAGAGCATGATCCTGCTGGCGCTGTTCGCCGGTGGTATCGTCTTTGCCGAATACGCCTCGGAATACCCCGGCCTCATCGAATTCCGCTTCGCCGAGATCGGAAGAGCGTCGTGTAGGGAAAGAGTGTAGATCTCGGTGGT
>CALKAA010000434.1 GCA_937983495.1 uncultured Gemmobacter sp.
CCCGCCTATGCCGGCACCACCCGCGATGGCGCGACCGTCAATGTGACTGCCAGCCTTGCCCGACCGGCCAACGAAGGCGGGGCCAGCGAAGGCGGGGCCAGCGCCGAGGATGTTCGGGCCGAGCTCGCCACACCCGATGGGGCGCGCAGCACGCTTTCGGCGGCGGGGTTGCGCTTTTCCTCTGACGCGGCACAGGCGGTGCTGGAAGGTGGCGTGCTGATCTCGCAATCGCTGGGCTATGAATTCCGCACCGACAGCCTGACCCTGAACCTCGATCGCACCGGGCTGCAAAGTGCAGGCGCTGTGGAGGGCTATGGTCCTATCGGGCAGCTCATCGCTGGCCGCATGACCCTGACCCCGGCCGAGAGCGCAGATGGTCGCTATCTTCTGGTTTTCAATGAGGGCGTCCGGCTGATATACCAGCCGGGCAAATCCGCTGATACGCCCTGACGCATTTTTCAAAGGCTTCCCCCGATGCTGCGCCCGCTTCTGCTGACCCTGCTTTGCGCCCTTGGCCCTGCCGCTGCCTTGGCGCAGGATGCCGCCATCAGCTTTGGCGGGTTGAAGCAGGACACCTCGCTGCCGGTCGAGGTGAAGGCCGACAGTCTCGCCGTCAATCAGGCCGATGGCAGCGCCACCTTCACCGGCAATGTGTTGGTGGGGCAGGGCGAGATGCGGCTTTCGGCGGGCACGGTGCGGGTGGAATACGGCCAAGGCGGCAAAAGCATCGAGAAACTGCATGCCACCGGCGGCGTCACGCTGGCCTCCGCCAAGGATGCCGCCGAAGCGCGGGAGGCTGTCTATACCATTGCTTCCGGCTCGGTGGTGATGACGGGCGATGTGCTGCTGACCCAAGGGGCCAGCGCGATTTCCGGGCAGAAACTGGTGATCGACCTCAAGGCCGGCACCGGGCGGATGGAGGGCGGGGTCTCTACCATTTTCATGCCGGGTGGCAATTGATGGCCGATCCTGTCTCCACCGGGCTTCAGGTCCGCAATCTGCGCAAAAGCTACAAGAAACGCCCGGTGATCCGGGATGTGACGCTTTCCCTCGCGCGCGGCGAGGTGGTGGCGCTTCTGGGGCCGAACGGTTCGGGCAAGACCACCTGCTTTTATTCCATCGCGGGCCTTGTGACGCCCGAAGGCGGGCAGGTGATGATCGACGGCAAGGATGTGACCGCCTTGCCGATGTATCGCCGCGCGCGCCTTGGCGTGGGCTATCTGCCGCAGGAAATGTCGATCTTCCGGGGGCTGTCGGTCGAAGACAATATTCTGGCCGTGCTGGAGATTCGCGAGCGTGACAGCCACAAGCGCCGCGAGCGGCTGGAGGAGCTGCTGTCGGAGTTTTCCATCACCCACCTGCGCCGCGCGCCCGCGCTGGCGCTTTCGGGGGGCGAGCGTCGCCGGGTGGAGATCGCCCGCTGTCTGGCCGCCGAACCCAGCTACCTCTTGCTGGACGAGCCCTTCGCCGGGGTGGACCCGATTGCCGTGGGCGAGATTCGCCATCTGGTTCAGGATCTGAAAAGCCGTGGCCTTGGTGTGCTGATCACCGATCACAACGTGCGCGAGACGCTGGAGATCGTGGACCGCGCCTATATCCTGCATGACGGCCATGTGCTGATGAGCGGCACCACGGATGAAATCGTGCAGGATGAAACCGTGCGCCGCGTCTATCTGGGCCAGAATTTCCGCATGGTTTGAGGCGCGCTGCGCAACGGGCGGAATGCCGCGCACGCTTTCATGACGAGGCTGTTGACAACGCAGGGCAATCTGCCGCCAAATACCCGTGATGCGTGCGATACCCGCCCCTGACCCTCGGCCCCCTGCGGCAGTTTTCTGCCCCCGTCAGGCTGGTGCCGAAATACGGGACATCCCACAGGACATTAACCGGCTGGTCACTCTGCATGAGGCAGGGTGTGCCATGCTGTCATCGCGAAGGAGGAGCCATGCGTTACCAGATCAGTGGAAAACAGATCGACATTGGTGAGGCACTTCAGACCCATGTGAAGGCCGAACTGGGGGAGGTCGTGGACAAATACGCCCAGCGTCCCACCGATGCGGTCGTGGTGTTTTCCAAGACAGCGCATGAATACAATTGCGAATCGACCATCCACCTGTCGACCGGCCTGAACGCCGCCGCCAAGGGATCGGCCGCCGAAATCTATGCCGCCTTCGAGGCCTGCCGCGAGCGGCTGGACAAGCAATTGCGCCGCCACAAGCGCCGTCTGCGCGATCACCACAGCCGCCGCACGGGGCCGGTTGAATTCGACGGCGGTTCCTCCTATATCCTCGCCCCGACCGATGAGGGAGACGAGGGCGAGGCCATCGCCGATCAGCCGATCGTCATTGCCGAGATGGAGACGAAGATTCCTTCGATCACCGTCGGTGAAGCCGTGATGCAGATGGAACTGGCCGGGCAGAAGATGCTCGTCTTCCGCAACGAAGGACATGGGGGCGTGAACGTCGTTTACCGTCGTGATGACGGCAATATCGGCTGGATCGACCCGCGCAACAGCAAGTGACGCGCCCGCGGGCGCCGGATGGACGACGACCCTGATGGAACTTTCCAAACTGTTGAACCCGCAGGCCGTTCGGGTCGTCAGCCAGATGACGAGCAAAAAGCGTCTCTTCCAGGAACTGGGAGAGATCGCAGCGCAGGCCTACAAGTTGAATGCGCTTGTGGCCATTGACGGCTTGCAGGAACGCGAAAGCCTTGGCCCCACCGGTGTGGGCCATGGCATCGCGCTGCCGCATGCCCGGCTGGAGGATGTGTCCAGTATCGTTGGTGTCTTCCTGCGGCTGGAGAAACCGCTGGATTATGACAGTGTGGACCGTCAGCCGGTCGACCTGATCTTTGGCCTGTTCGCACCCAAGGATTCGGGGGTGGAGCATCTGAAGGCCTTGGCACTGGTCAGCCGCACCATGCGCGATGCCAGCATCTGCACCAAGCTGCGCGCCAATGCCGATCCGGCCAAACTTTACGCGATTCTCACCGAAAGCCGCGCCAACGCCGCAGCCTGAGGCTCAGCGGCGCCAACGGCCAAAGCCATAGCCCAGAACGTCGCGCTGATAGGCTTCCCGCGCGGCATCTTCCAGATCGCGTGACCAGATGTCATCCAGCGTGAAGGGTAGCGGCGGGGGGGCGATGGGGCGCAGCGCTGGTGCCTCAAGACCCAGCTCTGCGGCCAGAAAGTTCAGCCCCTCTGCCAGGCGATCCTCATGCAGGATCAGATCGGGCTGCTGAAAGGTGCCAAAGCCCTGCACCACCGCCGATTGGCTGGCCAGAGCGGGGTCGATCTTTTGGCCGGTCTGGCCGCCCAGATAGATTTTCAGCCAGCGCAGAAAAGCCAGAAAGCCGTCATGGTGCTGTGTGGCCGTCACGCCCTCGCCGCGCGGCAGGTCCAGACCGTAAGCCTTGGTCATCAGCCGATAAAGGTCGTTCTGACCTTCCAGCACCACGCGGCAATACCCTTCATGCGCGCGCAGCAAAGGGTGGCGCAGCACGGTAAAGCTGCGATGCGCGCCCTGTTGCCGCTTCCATTGCCGCAGGGTTTTCTGCACGAAATCCCCGATCAGGCCACCACGCCCCAGCCGCGCAAGCCAGTCGCGCACGGCGTCCTCCGGCCCGCCCTTCACCGGCATATAGAGCACGGGCGCATCGGCGGCGGCGATGAAAGAGGGGATCATCGGCATCCGGCGTGGCTCAAAATTCGGGCTACGCGACAGGTTGAACCGATCCAGCCGAGCCAGCGCGGCCTCCATCTCGGCAGGGTTCACCACCTTTTCGGTCACATCCTCGGCGTTTTGCTTTTTCAGCTTGGGGTCCAGCGCTTCCAGCCGTGCCTCAACCCCCAGGAACGCGGCGAGGCCATTCAGAACCTCCAGATCGTTCAAATCGTCATAGTCGATATAAAACGCCGTCTGACCCGAGATTTGCAGCCCGCGCATCAACAAAAGCTGCCACTCCTGCGCCGATTGCAGATGGGCCTCGAACCCTGCCGCGTCAAAGGCGATACGCGCGGTTTTCAGGTTTTTCGCATTGGTCAGCCGCCATTGATCGGTGGCTTGAGCGATTTTCAGGCTGACATAGGCCTCGATCGGATTGCGGGTCAGGATGATCTTGGCGCAGGTCGGATCGGCCAGCACATGCGCTGTCACCCGCGGATCATGGTCGTGAAAGTGTCGAAAGCCGGCAAGGCCGGGCGTCTGATCCCGCATCGCCGCCAGCACGGCCAGCGGATCGGTTTCGCGCGCTGCCAGATCAAGGCCGAACATCTCGGCATTGTCCTTCTTGCCCATGAAATGCGGGTTGAACAGCTCGCCATGGCAGGTCACGCCGTCCAGCGCGTTCAGGTTGGCTTCCAGAAAATTCGATCCGGTCCGCATCGCCGCGAACATGACGAAAGAGGTGAATTTCAGTGCCAAATCACTTCACCAGATAGGGGCGGCCGCGCCGCGAGGGTTGCGGGCGCGGGTCGTCGCCGGCCGGAAAAT